>BNTU01000004.1 GCA_025996835.1 Bacteroidia bacterium | reverse complement strand
GGAAAAGAAAGCGGCTATTGCTCAGTAATTGTTAAATTAAAAATTAAATTAAAAAAAAAGTTATGAAAAAGAATTTATTTAGTATGATGTTGATGGCTTGTGTAGCCACGACTGCGTTTGTTTCTTGCAAGAGAATGTCAATCCTCCTACCATCATCGCCACAAGGGCAACATAACTAATTTTCTTCATACTTTTTTAAACTATTTAAATTTATAATAAATTGATAATTAAATTCATAACTTCACTCCTCCTCCTCTTCCAGTCGAGCATCAATCTTCCGTTCCCAATGCATCGCCCAAAGAAAAATACCCAAGAGAACAAAAATCGTGCTAAACCATATAATAACTACCTGATACGTATAACTCATCGTTTTCTATTTTCTTCATTTCTTAACTCCCTAAATTATCTTCTTTCGCCGCCTTACGCTCATCCCGCCAAATATCCCATTCAGCGTAAGCAATAAGAGCGGCACCAAAAGCATACATTGCTATAAGTATTTTATATTGATATTCCATCTTTTTTACTGATTTTTATGAATTTTAGAAACGCCCCACTCAACAAGTATAAAACAAAAAACTATTCCCCCTACAATCAGATTGACATCACCCGCATCTGTCCGTAATATAGCCCCCAGCACCACACCACCAAATGTAAGTTTACCAAGGTCAACCAAAACCTCACCCCACATCTGCGATTTAGACTTCTTCTGCATATATTTATTCACTTTCATTTTCTTAATTATCTTAATTCCTTAATTCTCTTCTTTCGCCGCTTTTCTCTTATCCCAATAAATTGCCCAAAATCCCATCCCGATAAGAATTGCTACAGTAGCAGTTTCTGCAATCATTACTATATATTGTGGTTCCATTTATCTTATATTATTTATAAAATATCTTCTTCCGCCTGTTTCATTTCGTTATGCTTGGCTATCAAGCCCCAAGTAACAAAACCGGCAAAAACAATAAACATCATAATAAGCAATACATATTGATCGTTCATCTTTTTATTTTTTATTAACTATATAAATACCAAACGCAATAGAAGCAGAACATAAAATCAGACCACAAACAATAAGCGCAATATCACTTGCCCCCGTCTTTACCACTGTCCCCAACACTAAACTGGCGAACGAAAGTTTACCGAGGTCTATTGCTACTCCCCCAGCTAACTGCCATGTGGACTTCTCCTGTATATATTTATTCTTCTTCATTATCTTCTTGTTTCAAATTCGGGTGCAAAGGTAATACTTTTTTTTCACCCCCACAACTATAATCCAAAAAAAAACCAATATTTAACATTATTTACGTTTTTAGCCGCCACTTTGCTCCAAAATGCTGGGTAAAATGCAGGGCAAACCGTCATTGCGGGCTTGACCCGCAATCCCCTGAAAAGGAGCCAAATGCCGAGCTACAGAGCGATGTAAAACAAGGGATTGCGGGTCAAGCCCGCAATGACAGGCTTCACTAAACTCTAAACTCTAATAACTAAACTCTAGTCTGGGACTTCCCTCTTAAAACTCTCCTGCAGCGAAATCAGCGTCTCCGTCGATACCACGCCGGGAATTTCTTGAATCATCCCATTCAGCAACTTCATCAGATGCTCATTATCCCTCGCATACAACTTAATAAGCATCGTATAGGGACCGGTTGTGAAATGGCACTCCACCACCTCCGGGATTTTTTCAAACTCCGGCACCACATCCTTATACATCGAGCCGCGCTCCAGCTTCACCCCGATATAAGTGCAAGTGCTATACCCTATAGTCTTGGCATCCACATGATACCCCGACCCCACGATGACCTTCATATCCATCATCTTGTGCACTCGCTGATGAATAGCAGCCCGCGAAACATCACAAGCCTCAGCCACCTCCTTAAAAGGCGTCCGAGCATTTCGGGAGATAATCCCCAAAATCTGCCTGTCCAAAGCATCCAACTTATCCATAAAATTTTTTTTAAATGTCATTGCGGGCTTGACCCGCAATCCCCTCCTACGGAAGCGACTCACTTGGCAGGGGATTGCGGGTCAAGCCCGCAACGACACCCAAGACGAGGCTTGCCCCGTCTTGAACATCATTTATTTCTTCTTCTCGTCCTTCTTGACAATCTCAATCAACTCAATCTCGAAAATCAAGGTTGCATACGGACCAATTTTGCCACCGGCTCCCTGCTCGCCATAAGCCAGGTCGTAAGGAATATACGCAGTAGCCTTTGAGCCGACAGGCAACAGTTGAAGCAATTCCGTCCAACCGCGAATCACGCCATTGACCGGAAACTCAGCCGGCTTGCCACTTTCAATAGAACTGTCGAACACCTCACCCGTGATGGTCGTGCCATGATAATGCACCTTCACCACATCGGTTGCCGTTGGGATAGCACCCTTGCCGGTTGTTGTAATCTTGTACTGCAACCCACTTTCGGTCGTCACAACACCTTCGTTGGACTTGTTGTCGTCCAAATACTTCTGGTTTTCGGCAATCACCGGCGCAAACGCTTTCAATTTGATACCGGAAACAAGCGACGTCTGCAACCCCTGCGCTTCTTCCTGCGCAATTTTCAAACCGGTGTGTGTGGCTGCACCAATAAAACCTGCCAGAAAGTCTTTCGTGTTGATTTTTAGCGTAGAATCTCCGCCGAAAAATTGACTTTCCAGGCTCGGAATCATCTGCTGCGAAATCTGCTGACCGATTTGAAAACCGGTTGCCTTTGCCACAGGCTTTTTGTCTTCCTTGTCAACTTTGGCACCATCGAGCAAACCTGCCACGAACACCTTCATCAACGTAGAATCAACACCCAACTGGTTCAGATACTGCTCCAAACCCTGCGTCACATTGATACCTGCCACATAAGACAGCGAATCAATGTCATTTTTCAACTCAGCCTTAGGCTGTCCATTGCAGGAAAAAAGGGTAATCCCCAGCCCTGCCACTAACGAAAAAAGCGATACATTAACTAACTTTTTCATTTGAATTTTAATTTTTAATTGTTTATAAATAATTTGGGTGCAAAAGTACAAAAAAAAACAATACAAAGAAGTTTTTTTGCAATTTTTTTTTCGGTTAAGCATTAATTATTCAAAAAAATCGTACCTTTGCACGAAAAAAAACATCATGGAAAAAATGCAACTCAAAGACATCCCTGCAATGCGGAAATACATCCGCACGCTGCGAATGTTACTCGCAAAAGCCACCCACGACACCTTCCCAAAAGGCAAGGTATATATTGACCACGCGGTATCGAAAGGCTACTATTGCCAATTATTCACAGACGACCAAAACAACCTCGCAACGGCGCAGGACATTCAAGCCGTCAAACACCGCATGCAAGCCCTGATAGAAGCCAACCAACCAATAGAAATCCACGAAAAACCAACCAATGAAGTAATAGCCCTCTTCCGCGCTAACGATATGCACGACAAGGCATTACTACTCGAAACCGTCGGCGACCCCACCACTATATATAATGTGTTAGACGGATTTGCCGACTGCTTCTACGACGACCTGCTACCCACAACAGGCGAAATATACCTCTTCGACCTGATGCCCTACAGCGACGGCTTCATCCTGCGCGTGCCCAACCCCGAAAATCCCGACCATTTGCACCCCTACATCAAACAGGACAAGATGCGGCAAGTGTTCCAAAAGGAAATAGCCTGGGAAATAGCGATGGGAATGACCAATGTGGGCGACCTGAACGTGAAAAACAAACAGGGCGAGATGCCAACCATGGTGAAAGTGGCAGAAGTGCTGCAAGAACGCGCCATCGGGCACATAGCAGACGAAATCACCGACCGATTTAACACCGAAGGCGTGCGCGTAGTCCTGATTTCAGGTCCCTCCTCGTCCGGCAAAACCACCTTCTGCAAGCGGTTGCAGATTCAACTGTATGCCAAAACATTACGCCCCATGATGCTCTCCATGGACGACTATTTTGTGAACCGCACCGACACCCCCCGCGATGAAAACGGCGATTACGACTACGAAACAATCTACGCCCTTGACTTAAAGAAGTTTAACACCGACTTGCAACAAATTCTGGCAGGCGAAGAAGTGTCACTCCCCACCTATAATTTTCAAAAAGGCGAGCGCGAATACCTCGGCAACACCATTCAGATGCACCCCGACTCCATTCTCGTGATGGAAGGCATCCACGCCATGAATCCGCTACTGACCGAATCGCTGCCCGAACACATTAGTTATAAGGTATATGTGTCGGCACTGACCTCCATCGCTTTGGATGGTCACAATTGCATCCCCACCACCGACAACCGCCTCGTCCGCCGCATCGTGCGCGACCACCAGTTTCGCGGCGTATCGGCAGCCGAAACCCTCGCGCGCTGGGCGTCCGTGAGAAAAGGCGAAGAAAAATGGATTTTCCCCCACCAGGAAAACGCCGACCAAATGTTTAACTCAGCCATGCTATACGAGTTAGCAGCCCTCCGCCCAATCATAGAACCGCTGCTAAAAGCCGTCCCAAGCAACCACCCCGAACACCCAACAGCCCAACGCCTGCTGAATTTCCTGCACTATTTCATGCCCATAAACCGCGAACAGTTGCCAAACACCTCTCTGTTACGCGAATTTGTAGGAGGCAGCAGCTTTGAATAGTTATGAGTTATGAGTTATGAGTTACCAATTGTCATTGCGGGCGGGTGCACGACAAATTTCCCATTCGGAATTGTACACGGGAATATATGGCTTTTGTAGCCCGTAGGGCTTTCATATCAATAGAAAAGGGGTTGGATAGGGTGTCTGTTTTCTATTGATATGAAAGCCCTACGGGCTATCTACTACTGGGAAAGTAAAAAAGGGAAATTTGTCGTGCACCCGTTGTTGTCTCACGAGGATTCGAACCTCGACAGGCAGTACCAAAAACTGCAGTGCTACCGTTACACCATGAGACAATCGTTTTTTTTTCTTTTAAGCGGCTGCAAAGGTAAATGTTTTTTTTTTACCGTGCAAATGTTTTCTGCATTTTTTTATTTGGTGGTTCCGGGTTGGCGGTTGGCGGGATGTTTTTCAGTATGGCTTTGAGCAAATCCCACCACTTGCTGACGGTGTCGATTTGCAGCCGCTCTTCCGGCGAGTGGGCACCCAGTATGGTGGGTCCGCAAGACATCATATCCAACTGTGGATTTTTTTCTTTGAAAAGTCCGCATTCCAATCCGGCGTGGATACTGATGATTTTGGGGTCTTCGCCGTACAATGCTTTGTAATTTTTTTTGCCGATTTGCAAAATTTCGGATTCCGGGTCAGGTTTCCACCCCGGATAGCCTTCGGTGGTCTGCTCTTCGGCGGATGCCAAACGGAAAATGATGCCCATACGGGTAACCAAATCCTCTTTTGCCGAACTGGAAGCACTGCGCTGACTGGTTGTAACCACGATTTTTTGATTTTCCCGCATTTTGATGGATGCCAAATTCGTGGATGTTTCCACCGTTCCGGGTATATCCTGATTCCATGAAATGGCACCATGAGGCAAGGCATAAAGCGCATATATTAAATCTCTTGTCGCCTTTTTATCAAATACTTGCGGCGGCGTGTGCGCGGTGTCGATTTGCAGTTGCAGCCCGCGGTCTTCGGCGGGCAATTCCGCTACGAGTTCGGCTTGCAGGATGTTGAGAAAGGCTACCGCTTTGTCCTTGAACGCAACCGGTACGCCCACGGTTGCCTGTGCTTCCCGTGCAATCGCGTTGTGTAAATTGCCACCGTCGATGTCGGCGAGAAAAATTTGCTCGTTTAGCATCAATTTATACAGATAGCGCGCCAAAATTTTGTTGGCATTGCCCAACTCTTTGTGAATATCGCTGCCCGAATGCCCCCCTGTGAGTCCCGACACTTTGATTTCGAACCAAAAATATTTCTGTGGTGCCGGCTCCCAGCGGTAGGTGAAAGTGCCGCGAGTGTGTTTGCCGCCGGCGCAACCGATGCAAAACTCCCCCCATTCTTCGCTGTCTAAATTGAGCAAAATGTCTCCTTTCAAAAATTCGGGGTTGATGTTGTTGGCACCGTTCAATCCGGTTTCTTCATCGGTGGTAAACAGGGCAATGATGGGTCCGTGTTCGATGTCCTTAGCCGTCAGGATGGCTAAGGCGGCAGCCATACCGATGCCGTCGTCGGCTCCGAGTGTCGTGCCGCGTGCTTTTACCCAGCCATCTTCCACGTATGCTTGGATAGGGTCGTTCTCAAAATCAAACGCCATACTGTTTTTTTCGCACACCATATCCACGTGCGACTGCAAAATCACTGTTTTTCGCTTGTCAAACCCTATTGTCGCCGACTTGCGAATAATCACATTGTCCGCAGCATCCTTTTCCGCCTCCAATCCATGCTCCTTCGCAATATCTAATAAGAACGCAACAATTTTGTCTTCTTTCTTAGAAGGACGCGGCACAGCGGTGATTTTGTTGAATAAATTCCAAACCTCAGCCGGGTGTAAATCCTCTATTTTCACGTTATTTAATATTAAAATAAATTAAAACTCCAATTGAACGCACAAAATTACATAAAATTTCTGAATAATCAAGGAAAAACCTCGAAAATTCATTTTTTTTTTCTACTTTTGCAGCCCAATTTATGAAATTATACAGAAATTATGAATAAAAAAAGGCACATTTTTTTGGAAATTATCGCCGTTGCAGGCGTGATGCTGGTGTTTACGCAGTGTGGTAAGAAAGAGATTGAAACAACGTCCGAAGGTGTTGCGATTGCGGCAGGTGCTCCTTCCGAACTGCTCCCGTTGGCGTATGTGGATGCCGACACGCTCCTCAAACAATTGAATTTTTACCTGCAATTGGTGGACGGTTATGAAACGAAATTGGCGAAACAAAATGCTTCGCTGAGTGCTTCCGGGCAAAAACTGCAAAATGAAATGATTGCATTTCAACAAAAAGCGCAAAACAACGCTTTTTTGAGCCAAGAACGGGCACAACAAGAGCAAGCACGCATTCAAAAGATGCAGGCAGACCTCGAAAAACGGGCAGAACAGGTGCAGCAAGAGTTGGCGCAGGAATCGCGCAACATCCAGCAGCAATTAAACGATTCGCTCGCAAAAGGTATCAAAGAGTTTAACACCCCGCAGAGGTACCAAATGATTTTCACAAAGTCCGCTAACAGCACCATTTTATATGCGGACGAACGCTACAACATCACGCAGGAAGTAACCGAGTTTTTGAACAAGCGGTTCAAATAAAAAACCCGTTGTGTAGCACTCTATGAAGCAACTTTTATCAATATTGATGCTACTGAATGTGTGTGTCCTTTATGCACAATCGCCCAAGGTGGAGATGCGTGGCGTGTGGATTACGAGCATTTTTTCGCTCGACTGGCCCCAAATTCCGCATAAAAATGCAGCCGATATTGAACAGCAAAAAGCCGATTTTGAACAAATTTTGGATAAACTGAAAGCCGCCAATTTCAATGTGGTGTTTTTGCAGGCTCGACTGCGCGGAGATGTGATTTACCCTTCCCGATTTGAACCACAGGCTACCAGCATTGCTTCCAAAAACACCACAAGCCATTACGACCCCTTGTCGTTTGCGATAGAAAAGTGTCACGAGCGCGGATTGGAATGCCATGCGTGGCTTGTAACCTATCCGCTGGGGCGAGATGCCTTTTCGATGACCGGACAAAAAACCAAAGATTTCGTCAAACAGCATAAAAATGAGATATATTTAGACCCCGGCAATCCGAAAACAAACAAATATCTGTTGCACCTCGTCAGCGAAATTGTGGTCAAATACGACATTGATGGCATTCATTTGGACTATATTCGCTATCCTGACCGCAGTTTCCCGGACAATTCCACTTTCCAACAATACGGAAATGGCGCGAATAAGGCGGACTGGCGCACTGAAAACATCAATCAGTTCGTTTACCAACTCTACGACCAAGTGAAAGCGCAAAAACCATGGGTACAGGTCAGCAGTTCCGTCATCGGGAAGTATGACCACCGTATTGAACCCGGACGCCACTATATGACGGCTGTGGATGTGGGGCAAGACCCCGAGGACTGGTTGAAAAAGGGTAAACACGATTTTATCGTCCCCATGATGTATAACAGGGGCAATCTCTTTTTCCCTTATGTGGATGATTGGCAACACCGCAGCCACGGCAGACCGATTGTCGTTGGTTTGGCGGCATACAATTTAGACCATAGAGAGGGCAATTGGACACTTCACGACCTGACGGCACAGATAGATGACATCCGCAGGCACAAAATGGGTGGTCACGTGTTTTACCGCCTGAAGTATCTGACAAACAATACCAAGGGTATTATGAATAAACTCGTCAACGATTATTATCCCTCCCCTTCGCTATTGTCGCCAATGTTGTGGCTGGATGCTATCAGCCCGCTGCCGCCGCAAGAGGTGGGAGGTGTGCAGGAGGGTAATTTTCTCAAACTCAGCTGGGAAGCGGTGAGACAACCCAACAGGAAAAAAGTTTTTTACAACATCTATTGTTCGCACACCTTCCCCGTTGACACAAGCAATGCAGCCAATTTACTCGCCACCCGCGTAGAAGGCTCGGCAGTGTTAGTGCCGATAGACTCCTCCATAGAGCGCGGCGATTATTATGCAGTAACATCCTACGACCGCTACCACAACGAAAGCGAGCCATCAGCACCGGTCTTTTTTGTAACAGGGAGGTTTGAGAAATGAGGTGATGATAGTGCCCGTGAGGGCGCAAAATCCCCGGTTCAGACAATCACAGCCACAGCGGTTCATTGTCCCAATCATCAGGGAAGCCTATCGCCCGCTTATCCACAGTAGGGTATTGCGCCAGCAGCGATTTCAGCTTATCTGTAAAAACGTTGTTTGTTGAAACTGTAAATAGTAGGTATTTAATCATGCAAATACGGTAATAAATGCGCTTCATATCGGTATTTGAGGTGTTTATCCATGGAAAAGTTGCATTTCTGAGGTCGGCAGGAATTAGTGGAATCGCTCTGTTCCAAATTCTGTGGTGATGTCCACAGAAATTTCGGAGGTTAATGAGAGATAGAAGCCATGACGAAAAAACAGCAACAGGCAATTGAAAATGAGTGGCTATTTTTTTCTGAAGGCTCTTGCTCTTTAAATTAGTGTATAGATTGCACAATACGCCCAAAGACACAATTTCAGCAAGCATCCAGGCAGGCGGATATTGATTGGCATATTTCTCTCTAAAATGCACAATGAAATCCTCTTTTGTCCTGTCCAATTCAGTGTTAATGAGGCATAACGTTTTTAAGAAAATCCCTTGGTGATGAAAATACATGGCATTAGTCATCCAAAAAACATCGTTCAGTTCGTGGCTTACCCAATTACTCATCGCACTCCTCACGGCAACCTCTATCTTCTCAATCTCGTTGAAAAGTAAGATTCTCAGTTTACGGTCGAAGCGGTACATATCCATTACCAAATCAAATGTTGAATCCTCTTTGTAGAGATGGTCTGTTTTGGGGTCTTTCAACAGCGGATAGCAATAGGCAGTCAGCCTGAAATAGCCAATATTTGTGAGATAATCGGCGGCTTGTTGTTCATTGGCAATGAATAATCCGCGACTTTGAAGCAGAGGAACTAAATCCTCCGGGAGTGTACACGTCTTGGTGTAATCGATTTTCATACAGTTATTTAAGTTAGATTATGAAATAAAACGGCCCGCTGATTTGAGCATTGTTAAGAGGCTTTGCGGGCACTATCGGGGGCAAAGGTACGACATTATTTTTAATCCACCAAACATTTTTGAAGTTTTTTTTCAAAAAGGAGGCTTTTTATTGATCAAGGTTCAGACAAAATACATCTAAGGCATGAAATTATTTGTGAATAGTGTCCGGAATTGTATTGCAAATTCCAAATTTATGCGTACCTTTGCAGCCCGAAAGGAGAAAAAAATACAAATAAAAATTATAAAGTACAATGAAACAAGGACTTCACCCGGAAAATTATCGTCCGGTCGCATTCAAAGACATGTCTAACGAGGATACTTTTATCACCCGTTCGACCATCAACGCCAAAGAAACCATCGAAATCGGTGGCGTATCGTATCCTTTGGTGAAAATTGAAATCTCGAACACATCGCACCCATTCTTCACCGGCAAACACAAGTTGGTGGACACTGCCGGTCGTGTGGACAAGTTCAAATCGCGCTACGGCGACCGCTCAAAGAGATAAATAATCGGGTCGCCCACACGCGGCAAAGCGATAGCGAGCGGAAACTCCAAACGCCCAATCTTAGACCCCATAAGGACAGTGTTCCTTGTTTGGGATTATGTTTCTTGTAAAAAATCCACATGCCGTCGTAAAAGACGCGCACATAGTTATAGCGATTCTGCTTGGCACTTTCGCCTTTGTAATGCAGTATTTTTTCCGGCAAGTAATAGTTTTTGTAACCCGCCTGTTTGATGCGCCACGAGAGGTCGGTGTCTTCCCAATACATGAAAAACGTTTCGTCAAATCCGTCCGTCGCTTGTACCGCTTCGTTTCGCATCATCATGAACGCTCCGGCGAGCACGTCCACCTCATGCACCTGTTCTCGGTCTAAATGTGTTAAATAATAACGTCCTGTAAAGCCTAATCGTTTACACAGCGACACCCACAGCGTTGGAAAACCACGTTTGGACTCCGGCAGATAGATTCCCGCTTTGTTGTACATCGCCACCCCCACCCCACCGGCATCCGGATGCTCATCCATAAACCGGCAGACATTGGCTAAAGTGTCTTCGCCAACCACCGTGTCTGGGTTGAGCAACAGCACATAATCGCCTTTGGCTTGTCGTATGCCGATATTATTGGCTTTTGCAAAACCGAGATTTTCCTTGTTGAGAATGAATTTTATCTGTGGAAACAGCGGTGGCAAACAGGCTTGCGAACCATCTGTGGAGGCATTGTCAATAACAATACACTCCGTGTCAGACATCATGGATGATGCTAACACGGAGTGCAGACATTGTTCTAAAAACGCCTTAACATTGTAATTAACAATGATAACAGACAGTTTCACGAATGTTGAAGATTACTTTTTCTTCTTCGTGCCGCCGGCATTGACATCCGCAATAAGTTTCAGAGCCTTTTCGTACTCTTTCAGTTGAGCCGGTTTCAATTGGTCGCTAATGGACGCAATTTCTGCCGCTTTCGTTTGCACCTGAACAGCCAATTCCTGAAATTTCTTCGGGTTTTTGCTGATGTTGTTAAACGCTTCGCCATAGCTTTTTGCCAATGCCTTAAACTCTTTTAAGGCTACAGCCGGCACCACAGCGGGGGCTTCTGCTTTGGCACACGCGATGGTGTCTTTGGCACAACATGCGGCTGTGTCTTTTTTTGCACAACACGCTGTGGTTGTGTCTTTTGCGCAACATTCAGAGGCAGAGTCCGCCTTCTTTGTTTTGTTGCAAGCTGCCAATGACATTGTCACGACTGCTAAAAGTAAAATACTTTTTGCTTTCATTGTTGTTTGTTTTTACTGTTATCGTTTATTTACCGGAAACGATTTTCCATACGCCGTCTTTTTTGACGTACTGACTTTTTTGTTCTTGCTCAGAACCATCGCCGTAGGTGAGTTTACCACTCACTCTTGCGCTTTCACCATCTTCTGTGATGACTTCTTCCAGCACCTCATAACTTTTGAGTCCTTCTTTGGCTTCAAAAGTCTGCTTTGCTTTGTCTGCAAATCCTTTAACGGCTTGCGCCACCTCTTCGGGTGTTTGCTTTCCGGCGTTGTCCAGATTGGCAAAATACAACTCCATGCCTTTTTCAAAATCTCCCTTTTGAAATTGTGCATAGATACCCTTTTCAATAGTTGCAGGAGTTTCAGCTCCACCACAACTCGTTGCACCAAACACCATTGCGATGGCTGCAACTACTAAACTCATTGTTCTTTTCATAAATCTCTATTTTAAAAATTATATATAAGCGAAAATTCGTCATTTTTGTAAATATCCGACGGTAAAATATACGTGCCCGAAAACATTGGAACATTATATAATTCACTGCGGCTACCATTCGTAATATCCTTTCCTTCAATCCGATAGATGTACCAAACAAACTCTGTGCAATACATCTTTGTTGAGTCGCCCAACAGATAATCATGGTCGAACAAAATACCTTTCTGCAACAGCCTCAACGCCTGCCCCGCCGCCTGTGCGGGAATGTTTGTCGAATCCGACAACCGATACACTGCGCCGTATTGCGCTCGGTCTGCCGAAAAAAACTCCTCCGGACTATCCATTTTGATGCGGTCAACGTTCTCGTCAGGCTTCCTTTCGCCGGGTGTCAGATGAACAATCCTGAAACTCGAATCCTGCCTGACCACGATACCCGAATGGCTGTACAACCCCTCTGTGTCGGCTGAAAGCACCGCCTCCGACTTCACGCCCAAACCGCGCCTAAACACCAAATCGCCCTCCGCAAAATCAATCCGGCTCACATCCACACCTGTTTCTCGGTCGTTCGTAGCACTGAAACAGCCGCCAAAGAACAACGTACTCATTATCAAAAAGGTTGCGACACTGCGATTAACCATCATTCATCCGTTTGAGAGTGAGCGAAAGACGGGACTCGAACCCGCGACCCCGACCTTGGCAAGGTCGTGCTCTACCAACTGAGCTACTTTCGCGTTTGCGGCTGCAAAGGTAACACTTTTTTTCGGATTGTGCAAGAGAATGCGCAAGAACAATCGAACTTGCCGTTTCATTTGCTCGGTGCTGCGAGCCTTGCTTTCAACCCTTTGCAGGTCAAATAGACACCTGCAACGATGAACGGGATGCTCAGCCATTGCCCCATATCCAATGTCATATCGGCTTCAAAACTCTCCTGCACGTTTTTCAAAAATTCGATGAAGAAGCGCGGCAGAAAAATACCGGTTAAAAAGACACCGAAAATCAGCCCTGCGTAGTTGTAATCTTTGCGCTTCCAATACATCCACATACAGATGCAGGATGTCAGGACGTAGAAAAACATCTCATAAATTTGCGTGGGGTGCGATGGTGCCGAAAAAACCGGCTCCATCCCGCGCCGCACATACACCAAATTTTCGGTGAAGCGAAAGCCCCATGGCTTATCGGTGGCGTGTCCGTAAATCTCGTGATTCATCAGATTGCCGAGACGAATGAATGCCGCAGTGAAGCCTACGGGCACTACCAAGCGGTCGAGTACCCACAGCATCGGCTTGTTGGTCACCCATTTGCAATAAAACCATATCCCAATGATAATGCCGAGTGTGCCGCCGTGACTGGCAAGCCCGCCTTCCCAGATTTTTAGCATCTCCCACGGATGCGAAAGGTAATGCAGTGGGGCATAAAACAGGCAATGTCCCAACCGTGAACCGATAATGGTCATGAGAACGACGTACAAAAACAGTTTGTCGAACCATGGCTCCGGCAATTTTTCGCTTTTCCACTGTTTCCAAACGAGCCACGACCCTATGGCAAAGCCAACTGCAAAACAAATGCCGTACCAACGTACCTCCCGACCCAAAAACGGAATCGAAAAGGCTACCGGGTCAACTGTCCAAGTGATGAATGATAGCATAATTGTGTGTGTTATGCCGAGAGCGGCAGTACCGAAACAAACGAGCGGTCGTTTCTGCGCTTGCGGAAAACCACTGTGCCGGGGACGAGCGCAAACAGCGTGTGGTCTTTACCGATGCCAACATTTTCGCCCGGATGATGTTGGGTGCCACGTTGACGGATGAGGATGTTACCTGCCTTGCAGAGTTCTCCACCAAAAATTTTCACGCCCAAGCGTTTGCTATGCGATTCGCGACCGTTTTTTGAACTACCGACTCCTTTTTTGTGTGCCATTTTTGTACAATTTTAAAAATTAGAGTTTAATGTCTTTTATCACGATTTGAGAAAATTGCTGACGGTGACCGTTCAATTTGCGGTGACCTTTTCTCCTTTTTTTGTGGAAAATCAGGACTTTGTCGCCCTTCACCAGGTTTTCCACTACTTCTGCTACCACTTTCGCGCTTTCTATGACGGGCGTTCCGATGGTCACTGTGCCGTTATTATCGGCTAATAATACTTTTTCAAACTCGACCTGCGAGCCGTTTTTTGCTTCAAGGTGGTGTACAAACAACTTTTGACCTTTTTCAACTCTGAACTGTTGACCTTGAATTTCTACAATTACATACATCTGTTTTCTAAATTTAACAGGTTATGCCCGGGGGTGGAAACGCACTCACGCCTCTCTTTTCTGACCCTTGAAGAACTTTTCGGGCGCAAAGGTACGACAAATTTTTGAAATGCACAAATGTTGGCAAATTATTTTTTTGTTTTGAGCCACCCCGCCACACTTGCATCGCTCGGCATCCGCCAATCGCCACGCGGAGAGAGGTTGACAGAACCCACTTTCGGACCGTCCGGCAGGCAACTGCGCTTGAATTGCTGACTGAAAAACCGCGTGTAGAATACCTGCATCCACTTTTGAACGGTGGCATCATCAAATTTACCCTTGAAAGCGTGTTGCGCGAGGAAAAAGATTTTTTCGGGCGTGAAGCCGTAGCGCAAGGTGTAAAAGAGGAAGAAATCGTGCAGTTCGTAGGGTCCCACCACGTCTTCGGTGAATTGCGTCATGCTGCCATCGGCGTTTTTCGGCAGCAGTTCAGGGCTGACGGGCGTGTTGATAATGTCTTGCAAAGTCGCCTTGCTGCTCTCGTCCATCTGCGTTTCAGCCGCCCAACGCACCAGATGGCGGACGAGCGTTTTCGGGATGCCGGAGTTCACACCGTACATCGAAATATGGTCGCCGTTGTAGGTAGCCCAGCCGAGTGCCAACTCCGACAAATCGCCTGTGCCGACCACCAGACCGTTCATTTGGTTGGACAAATCCATGAGAATTTGCGTCCGTTCGCGGGCTTGCGTGTTTTCGTAGGTGATGTTGTGAATTTTGGGGTCGTGCCCGATGTCCTTGAAATGCTGTTCACAGGCTGCCACGATGCTGATTTCTTTGATTTGAATGCCCAGCGACTGCATCAGTTGCACGGCATTGGTGCGGGTGCGGTCGGTGGTGCCAAAGCCGGGCATCGTGACGCCGCAAATGGTTTGGCGCGGCAAGCCAAGTTTGTCAACCGTTTTTGCGCATACCAGCAGTGCCAAAGTGGAGTCCAAACCGCCTGACACGCCGAGGATGAGGTGTGTGCAGTGCGTGTGCACTAATCGCTTTGCCAATCCTGCCACTTGAATGGAGAAAATTTCCTCGCAACCGGCGTTGTATTGGTCTGTGGGTGGGATGAATGGCGTTGGGTTGATGGGGCGGGAAAGACGATTATTTGGCAGGGGGTTGCGGGTCAAGCCCGCAATGACACCGCTATGGGCGGCTTCGCCGCCTGCAATGGCACAATGAGGGGCGGCTTCGTCGCCCGCAATGGCACAAGAAGGGGCGGCTTCGCCGCCCGCAATGACACGAGAGGGGGTGGCTTCGCCGCCCGTCATTGCGGGCTTGACCCGCAATCCCCTGCCGGAAATTGTAACGATGCGATAATTTTCGGCAACCGGGCGACTGATAAATGTGGTGTTTTTTTTGCGCTCTGCTGTTAATAATTCAACATCTATTTCGCTGAAAATCAGTTGTTCTGCATATTGAAAACGTTGCGCTTCTGCCAGCAATTTGCCGTTTTCATAGACGTAGGCATTGCCTGTATAGACCAAGTCGGTGCTTGATTCTCCAAAACCGGCGGCAGCATAGACGTAGGCGGCTTGGCAGCGTGCCGATTGCTGGCTCAGCAGCGATTTCACATAGTGCTGCTTGCCAATCAGTTCGTCGCTCGCCGAGAGGTTGAAAATCAGGTTAGCACCCGCCATAGCATGGTAGGAACTGGGTGGGACAACCGACCAAACATCCTCGCAAATCTCAATCGCAAAAGTCAGCGCGTCAGCCAATTCAAACAAAATATTCGTGCCAAAAGGCGTTTGCTGTCCGGCATATTGGATTTCCGTGACGGGCGTTTGCAGTGAATAGGCTTCAAACCAGCGTTTTTCGTAAAATTCGGCATAATTGGGCAAAAAAACTTTCGGCACAATCCCCAAAATCTGCCCCTGAAAGCACACCACAGCACAGTTATACAGTTTAGATTTGTGTTCAACCGGCGCACCCACGATGAAGCAGACGGGCATCTCGCGCGTGTCATCCAGCAATTTCACCAACGATTGCTCCGCGCACAGGGTCAAATTTTTCTGCAAAAACAAGTCCGCACAAGTGTAAGCCGTTAGCGACAATTCGGGAAAACACAAGGCTCTCACGCCCTCCGAACAGGCTTTTGCAACCAATCCCGCGATGTGCTCCACATTAAATGCACAATCCGCCACCCGCACTTCGGGGATGGCAGCAGCAACTCTGACAAATCCATGATTTTCCATAAATTTAGTTACAACAAAACTTTCGCAAAGGTACAAGAATTTTTGGATATTAAAAAAATTTGACAAAAATTTCCTCCTGATTGGAAATAAAACTTTGTTTGCGTGCCAGAAGGAAGAAATAATCGGACAGTCGGTTGATGTATGTCAACGCCGTCTCATCTACCAAATCGCGCTCAGAAAGCGCATAAAGGCATCTTTCGGCTCTGCGGCAGACGGTGCGACAGACATGAGCCAACGAATTGCTTCGACACCCACCCGGCAAAATAAATTTGTTGCTCGGTGGAACTAATGCGGCAATTTTGTCCATCTCGGCTTCCAACACAGCAGCAGCCAACTCCCAACCCCCCTCCAGGGGGGAGAGTCCCCCCCCTTGGGGGGATGGGGGGGTGGCAAGAAAGGCACCCAAGTCGAATAAATCGTGTTGCACTTGCAACAAAATTTGGCGGTCGTGCGCCTCCTCTACTTCATCTAACAGACACGCAATGAACGAATTAAGTTCATCAACTGTCCCGTAGGCATCAATGCGCAAATCTGTTTTGGCGATTCGCTTCCCGCCCACCAAGGAGGTGAAGCCCGTGTCGCCTGTTCCCGTGTAAATTTTACCTTTTCCCATTGAAATATATTTTATATTGTTTTTTCGGCAAACTTTGATTGAAAAAGACCATGCCTAAATGCTTCAAATCGAGGCTGATGGTGGATTGGCAAAGGCGTTGAGAAGGGCGTTGGCAAGGGCTCTGAGAAGGGTTCTGAGAAAAGTTTTGACAAAGGCTCGAACCCTCCTGTTGCAACAACTGCCACAAATGTTTCATTTCCGGCTGCTTGTAAATGCTATCCACGACAATCAGCGTATTTTCGCCGATTGTTGGGCGCAATTGTTCCAGCAACAGTTCTGCGGTCGTGCCCGCAGGCAGGCGATGAATGACGATTAAATCAAATGTGTTTGCTCGGCACAGGTCGGAGCCTGCTTCAGTGCCTGCGCCGGTAATTGGCAAATGTCGGGCTAATGCTAAATATAGGGATGTTATGCCTGTGGATGCTCCTATTTCCAGTATGTTGCGGCATTTGAAATAGTGCACTATGCGGAAGAGGAGTTTGCCGTAGTTGGGTGGTTGGGCTTCTTTGGCTGTGATTTTGCTTAGGGTGTCGCCCCGTGCGAGGAGTTCGGTTCGGAAGTTTTCTATTTCTTCGAAGGCGTAGAATGGGGCTGTTTCTTCAATCACTTTGGTGACCAGATTGAAGACGAATGGCGAGTGGATGCCATGCCCTTTGCGACTGCGAAACGGGAACTTCATTGCGGGATGAGTTTGAAGGTGTAACCCTGCTGCAATAGCCATTCGATGGACTGCGGGAGGGCGGTTTCGATTTTGCCTTTGGATTTCAGCGAGTCGTGAAACACTATTATGGAGCCGTTGCGGGTGTAGCGTTTGACTGCCTCGAAGACTTGCTTGGCGTTTCGCAGGCTGCTGTAATCGCGAGTCAGCACATCCCACATCACCAGTTTGAACTGCTTTGCCAAGGCTCTGAGTTGTCGCGGGCGGAGGTAGCCATGCGGCGGACGAAACAATTTGCTGTCAATCAGTTGCTTAGCCGCCTCTGTGTCGTTGAGGTATGTTTTGAAATCCGTTTTCCAGCCTTGCAGGTGGTGGTAGGTGTGATTGCCGGTTTGGTGTCCGCGTTTCAGGATGTCCCGATAAATTTCGGGATATTTGCGCACATTGTCGGCGACACAAAAAAATATTGCCTTGATGTTGTATTTATCCAGCAAATCCAGCACCCACGGGGTCATCTCCGGGATGGGACCATCGTCGAAAGTCAAATACACCGCCTTGTCGTCCGAACTAAACCGCCAATGGGTATTCGGAAACAGGATGCGATACAGGAAAGGAGGCTGCTCGATACACATCTATCACCTGTTATTCCCAACAATACTCTGATAGCGGTTTACCGCCGCTTCGTAAGTCGCCTCGTAGCGGCTCATCTGCTCTTTGGCATTTTCAGAGAAGTAGTAGAGGATGTGTTGCATGGCTCCAAGGTCTCTACGCACTTCGTTGACAATGGTGCCGTAGTGGTTGTTGTTCAGGCGCGTGTACCAATTCAACTCCCGCTCCAACACATCGGCTAATATCGTGTAGAGTTTAACTGCTTTTTCCGTTTTGCCCACCCGTGCGAGAGCTTCGGCTAAATCGGCTGCGGAATAGTATTCGAGCGGCAAATTGCGGTCGGGAATCACTTCCAAGCAGCGGTCAACAACGGCTTCGGTGCGCTCCACATCCCCTTGCTCTGCCAAAGTGCGTGCCAACCGCCCAAAATAGGTGCGGTAGGTGGTCGCCAACCGGCGGCATGTTTCGTCCAGATAGAGTTGCTCCTTGTCCATATTTCCCCACTCAAACTTATTCATAAAATTGTCGTAAACGTGATTGGCATCCATTCCCTGGTACGTTTCCATTGGCACAAAGCGGTAAGCCATACCATCCTGACGGAAATAGCGCTGCATGCGTGCCCAATTTTCGCCGCCAACCGTCGTACTCATATATACAGGTCGTTTCCAATCCGCATTGTTTTTCAGTATATCCATCATCATCATCTCCGACTTGTTAAGAATATTTTTCGCGCCTTCCACCACTTGTCCTGCTTCATTTTTGGTTTCGCCCAAGTTCAGCAGCATGTGAGGTACAATGCGGGCAGAATCTGCTGCGTTGACCGTGCCTGAGGCAATCGCTGCTTTGGCATCTACGGGGAAAATCACACGATGAGTGGGGATATTATCCACCGACACATTGTAGCGCGGGAGGCGTTTCGTGCGAGGGTCATCGGATTTCACGCGATTAAACGCCCGCTCCGCCGTCCATGGTTCCGGGTCCATCGGCACAATATATGCCGCCTCATGTGTGCCCTGCACATATTCCCAGCGTTCCCAATCGATGGGCAACGGTGTGGACTCATAAGCCTGACACTTCATTTGACTGATATACCAATCCGTTTGCAGATAGCTCAAATTACATACGCGGACATCTGTGCGGTAGCCTTCCACCTCTTGAGCATACCACAAGGGGAATGTGTCGTTGTCGCCACAGGTGAAAATAATGGCATTGGGTTCACACGTAGTCAGGTAGTTGCGACCCAAATCGCGCCCTACAAAGCGTTTAGAACGGTCGTGGTCGTCCCACGTTTGCGATGCCATTTGTATGGGAACCAGCAGGCTCAGCACCGTTGCAAGTGCCGCAGAGATAGTCGCAGGCAGTTTCAATTTTTCCAAGCCCTTGATAATGCCCAGCACGCCAATCCCAATCCAGATGGCATAGACATAGAACGAGCCGGCATACGCATAATCCCGTTCACGCGGCTGGTAGGGCGGTTGATTTAGGTAAAGCACAATAGCCAACCCGGTCATAAAGAAGAGTGAAAAGCATACCCAGAACTGCTGTGTGCCGCTTTTCCCGGATTTTAGTTGTACGAGAATGCCCAATAGCCCCAGCAGCAAAGGCAACATATAATAGGTATTGTGCCCTTTGTTTTTAGCGATGAAGTCGGGTTGTTCCTTTTGCGGACCCACGCGTGACGCATCCAAAAACGGGATGCCGGAAATCCAATTGCCGTTTGCCACTTCGCCATGCCCCTGAATATCGTTTTGCCGACCGGCGAAATTCCACATAAAATAACGCCAATACATAAAATTGACTTGATAGGAGAAGAAGTAACGCAAATTTTCGCCAAAAGTAGGCTTCATAACCACTCTTGAACCCATTGTCCCGTTGTCTTGCACTTCCGGCACGCGCACTTTTTCGCCTTTGAAGTTTGACCATTGCTTGTAACCCTGCACATGATTGCCGGTTGAACTATACATACGGGGGAAAAGGGTGCATAATTTATCCACATACACCGGTGCTGTTTTGCGCCCCGATTCGTAATATCTATCCGGCTCGGAGGCATCTTTTTTCGGGACGCGCGACCAAATCGGACCACTGTCTTCATAGATGACTTCCCCTGTTTTGGTATTGCGCTCAACCTCTGCCACAAAGGTTTGCCCGTAGAACAGCGGCGTTGCTCCATATTGTTCACGGCTCAGATATTCGCGCAAAGTGAAGATATTATCCGGCGCATTTTGATTCATCGGCGTGTTAGCCGTTGCCCTAATCAGGGTCAGCGCGTAGGCAGAATAGCCAATAGTCATCACCAGCAGCCCAATCAGAATGGAGTTGAGTGCCACCGGATTGATTTTTTTCGAGATAAACAGATAGCAGCACAAGACAATAATGAGTAATATGCCCAACCAAATGCCGCTGCCCAAGAACGGAATACCCAGCAGGGCAATCGACACGACAAAGACAATTTTCGCGTTTCTCAGTTGTGCGGCATCGTCCGTTGCCTTCATGCTCAGCCAAATGCCGTAAGTAAGAATGCCAAACAGGAGCACCATATAAACGGCAACCCCCGTGTTGTAAGGCAAGTGCAGTGTATTGACAAAAAACAGTTCAAACACCCCTGCCACTTCCACCAATCCCTGCACCAAGCCGTAGAGAACAGCCGCCACAGTGCCAAACGCAATCAGCAACGCAGCGACAATACCTTTCCACGTGGGTGTTTTTGTCTTGCGGAAGTAATAGACTAACACGATAGCAGGAATACACAGCAAGTTAAGTAAGTGAATACCCACCGAAACGCCTGTCAGATAGGCAATTAAAATCAACCAACGACCGGACTGAGGCTCGTCTGCCACATCTTCCCACTTCAATATCAACCAAAACACAATGGCTGTGAGAAACGAAGAACAGGCATAAACCTCCCCTTCCACCGCCGAAAACCAGAAAGTGTCAGAAAACGTGTAAGCCAACGCGCCCACAGCACCCGAGCCTAAAATCGTAATCAACTGTGCCGTTGTCATGGCAGGCTTGGACCGCGCTCCCCAGCCTAAAACCAGCCTTTTCACCAAATGCGTAATCGTCCAAAAGAGGAACAAAATAGTCAATGCGCTAAACATGGCAGACAAAGCATTCAACCACAGTGCCACATCGGCAGGATTAGAGGCAAAATGCGAAAAGAAATTGCCGAAAAGCATAAACATCGGCGCACCGGCAGGGTGACCCACTTCCAACTTGTAGGCAGAAGAGATAAATTCGCCGCAATCCCAAAAACTCATGGACGGCTCAATGGTCAGCAGATAGACCACAGAGGCGATTGCAAACACTACCCACCCGCAAATGTTGTTCACTAAATTATATTTTTTCATTTGTTTTTATATAAAGTTCAAATTTCGGGCGCAAAGATACGCATTATTTCGGAAATAATGCGTACCTTTGCGGCGTTTTTACAATAAACACTAATTTTAATAGGTAAGTGTATGAAAAAGATAGGTTTACTGATAGCATTAATTGCCTTACCGGTAGGTGCAAATGCAGTATTATCAAATACGGCGAAAAGGCGTATGGAGATGCCTCCACACCCGATTCAACGGACTATTCCGGCTAACAAACTTCGCGCGGCATCCACAGGAAACACCATCGTCAAACAGTTCGCCGATAGCGTTGTGACTGTGAAGGCTGACGGTACGCCGTCCGACAAACAAATCTACCAATATGACGAGTATGGTCATATCACGTCGTTTGAGAACTACGCTTGGTCAGGCGACTCTTGGTATCCCGCCCCCATCAGCAAAGATGAATACGAATACGATGTTTATGGAAATCGCACCAAGCACACTGAATACACTTGGGACGGTTACACTTGGGAAAAAACAGCCAAAGAAGAACGTGCCTACGATGCGAACGGCAACCAAACTTTATCTGCAGATTATTATTGGTATGACACTGACGCCGCTTGGATTGGTTCAGGCACCAAAACCGAAAGCGTTTACGATGCCCACAACCTGCTGACTTCGGAAGCATCCTATTCATGGGTTGGCTCCGATTGGGAAGGGCAATCCAAATATGAATACACCTACGACGAGGCGAGCGGCAAAGAAACCTCCGTAAGCATCTCTAATTGGACCGGCACAGGTTGGGAATTTTCAAGACTGACAACCACCGGATATGATGCTCAGGGCAATGAAACCTTGCTTGCAGCCTGGGATTGGGATGGTGCAAGTTGGGTTGAAGATGAAACGCAGAGTTTCAAATATACCTACACATACGACCCAAGTACCGGCAAAGCATTAGATTATACCTACTCTAAACTTGACGGCGCAGGTGGTTGGACAATGTTGGAAGATGGCGAATACTATTACGAAAACGGTACAACAACCAAATATTATGGCTGGGATGACGACAACGAGCGTTGGCTCCACGAATATGAATACGCCTACGATGCGCGAGGCAATCAAATTTTATCGGCTTCCCGCACTTGGACTGACTCTTGGCAAGGTTCAGCCAAATATGTAGCCACTTATGATACGCTTAATCACCCTACTTCGCGGATTGACTATACTTGGGTTGGCTCCGTTTGGGTCGCTTCAAATAAGAAAGAAACAGTGTATGATGCCCGAGGCAATCTACTTGCCATTGCGGAATATGATTGGAATGGTTCCGGATGGGTCGGTTCAAGCAAATATGAGTACCGTTACGTTTTTGGAGAGCGGCAGACGACTGCTGAATATCATTGGGATGCCTCTGCAAATTTCAATGCCGGCGGTTGGGCAGTAACATTTAAGAACCTCTACGATGCCATGGGTAATCAAACCTCGGCGGAGTCGTACTACAATCCAAGCGGAGGTGCATGGGTAGGAGTTGTAAAAACAACATACGAATACAATAGCGATGGTAAAAATACTTCGTCGGTTGAATATTCTTGGAATAATAATGTCTGGGAAGAATCCGGCAGGTATAAAATTGAATACGTCGGCGATACTGCAAAAAAGTCTAACTACACGGGTGGCTCCTGGGTACCGGATGAGATTAGCACCTATTATTATGAGGCGCATGAAATTCAACCTGACCCCACCCAGCAAGAGCAACAGGTCATCCCGTTTGTGGAACTTCCGGCTAAAGCGTATGGCGATGCACCGGTTATACTGCCTGCAACTTCCGATAAAGGTTTGCCCATCAGCTACGAAAGCAAAAATCCGGCAGTCGCAACGATTGTGGATGATAGCGTCCTAACTATCGTGGGTGTAGGCTCGGTCGAAATTGTTGCCACACAAGCGGGCAATTACTATATTGCGCCTGCAACACCGGTAACACGCACGCTAACAGTGGGTAGAGCACCACAAACATTTACATTTGAGGCATTTACGCTCAAAATGGTTGGCGATGAACCCATTGAACTGTCCTCCACCACCACCAATAAGGGATTGCCAATCACCTACACAAGCAAAAACCCCAATGTAGCAACGGTTGACGGCAATATCGTGACTATCGTGGGTGCCGGCTCGGTCGAAATTGTTGCTGAGCAAGCCGGTGATAGCAACCATCTGAGGGTGATACAAATGCGCACATTGAATGTGAACTCCGGCACACCAATTAAAAAAGTGGCACCACACGATGTGGAGGTTTATCCCAACCCGGTCAGAGATGTTTTGTTCATCAAGAGCGATTCAGGCATCGAAAAGGTCGAATTTTACAATCAAGCCGGTCAATTTGTTTTGAAAGATGTCAGTTCCTCCGACAAAATAAATGTTTCCAACTTGGGCGTAGGCTTTTATCTGGTGCGCATCACGGTTGACGGAACCGTAGTGACAAAGAAAATAATCGTGAAACACTAATAGAAACTAATTATGAGAGCAATAATTAGTGGAGGCGGCACAGGGGGGCATATTTTTCCGGCAATCTCAATTGCCAACGAAATCAAGGCACGGCATCCGGAAGCAGAAATTCTGTTTGTGGGTGCGGAAGACCGCATGGAAATGGAGCGAGTACCCGCCGCCGGATATAAAATAATCGGACTGCCCGTTGCCGGATTTGACCGGAAACACCTGCTAAAAAACATCGCCGTATTAGTCAAATTGGGTCGGAGCCTAAGTAAAGCGCGAAAAATAGTAAAAGAATTTCGTCCGGATATTGCGATTGGAGTAGGCGGCTACGCCAGCGGACCGCTTTTGAAAGCGGCATCCAAAATGGGAGTGCCAACTTTGCTGCAAGAACAAAATTCGTATGCCGGAGTCACCAACAAACTGCTGGCACAAAAAGCCAACACCATCTGCGTAGCCTACGAAGGCATGGAAGCCTTTTTCCCCGCAAAAAAAATAGTACTGACAGGCAATCCGGTAAGACAAGATTTGCTCATAACAGAAGCAAAAAAGAAAGAAGCCTACACCCATTTCAATTTAGACCCCAACAAAAAAACAATCCTAATAATAGGAGGCAGCCTGGGAGCAAAAACAATCAACGAAAGCATACTCGCATACTACGGAAGCCCGCAGGGGGAGCATCGCAGGCTTGCCCCGCAGGGGGAGCGTAGCGGGCTTGACCCGCAAGGGGAGAGAGAGCGTCATTGCGGGCTTGACCCGCAATCCCCTGACAACGTACAAATCATCTGGCAGACAGGCAAGGCATATTATGAGGGGATTGCGGGTCAAGCCCGCAATGACAAAAGTGTAACGGCAACCCCGCACCCTTCACCCTTCACCCTACACCCTACACCCTTCACCCTACACCCTACACCCTACACCCTACACCCCCTCGATTTTATTTCCCGTATGGATTTAGCCTATTCCATAGCCGACCTGATTATTTCGCGCGCCGGTGCGGGGTCTATTTCCGAATTTTGCTTGTTGGGCAAGCCCGTGATTTTGGTGCCATCGCCCAATGTGGCGGAAGACCATCAGACAAAAAATGCGCAGGCCTTGGTAAAACGCGGGGCGGCGATGATGATAGCCGACAAGGATGCAGTGCAAACATTAATCCCCACCGCATTGAAATTGATGCAGGATGCGGGTCAATTAAAAACGCTGAGCGACAACATCCTGAAGTTGGCTAAGCCCAACGCAGCCAAGCATATAGCAGATGAAATTGATATACTTGTGCAAAAGAAATTACAGAAGAAATAAGATATTATGGACAGGAAGAATTTATTGAGATTGTGTGTCGGAACAGCCCTGCTGCTCGCCGCTACGTCGGTTACGGGGCTACATGCCTACAGAGTTGCGGACGTGACGTACAACATTACATACAACTCACTGAATGGCGCAACAAACAGCAATCCAACAAGTTACACCACAGAGGACACCATTACTCTGGTAAGCCCCGGAGCAAGAGAGGGGTATATCTTTGCAGGCTGGTATGCAAATGCGGGGCGTACAGGCAGTGCCGTTACAGGCATCGCCACCGGTAGCTCCGGCGACACAGCATTCTGGGCAAAATGGACACTGGGGTTTGCCATCACCTACAACACCAACGGCGGCAGCGGCGCAACCAACAGCACATACACCATACCTCACGGGGTCATTACCCTGCCCCCGGCAGCCGAAATGACAAAGACCGGCTACACTTTTGGCGGTTGGTATGCTAACGATACATTTACCGGCGATGCAGTAACTGCCATACCCACAACCGGCACAGGCAATAAGACGTTCTGGGCAAAATGGCTCCCAATCACCTACAACATCACCTACGAAGCCAACGGCGGTAGCGGCGCAACCAATCGCACTTACAACATAGAAAATTACATCATTTTGCCCACAGCAGCCGAAATGACAAAGGACGGCTACACTTTTGTAGGCTGGCATGACAACAGCGAACTTAGCGGCGACACTCTTTTCATCTTCCAAACAGGTAACACCGGCGACAAAACATTTTGGGCACAGTGGACAGAAAGCACAGCCATAACGCCCGTGGCAATCGCGCCATTGAAAGTTTACCCCAATCCTACCCCCGATGTGGTTTATATCACCAACGGCAACGGCATGGAAGTGAAAGTGTACAACCTGAGCGGTGAATTGCTGCAACGCACGAACGACAGTCGCATTGATTTATCAGCCTATCCCAGCGGCATTTACCTGTTGCAAGTAGACAAACAAACCATGAAAGTGGTGAAAAAATAGAATAAAATACAAATATATAGACATGTGTGGAATAGTTGGAATTTTTGATTTTAAGCAGAGTACGGACAAGATGCGTCCGCAAGCCATTACGATGGCTAAGAAAATACGGCACCGCGGACCGGATTGGTCGGGGGTTTATGCCGGCGAGAAGGCTATTTTGGCGCACGAACGTCTGGCAATCGTTGACCCGCAGTCGGGCAGGCAGCCGTTGTATTCGCCTGATGGTAAGGTGATTTTGGCTGTGAATGGTGAAATTTATAATCATCAGGAAATTCGCGACCGTCAGGCGGGGACCTATCCGTTTCAAACGAAGTCGGACTGTGAGGTGATTTTGAGCCTCTACCTGGAAAAAGGCATCCACTTTTTGGAAGACCTGAGCGGCATTTTTGCTTTCGCGCTATACGATGAAGAAAAAAACAGTTACCTGATTGCGCGCGACCCCATCGGCGTGATACCTTTATATATGGGTTGGGACAATGACGGCGCATTTTATGTGGCATCCGAGTTGAAGGCTTTGGAGGGCTATTGCTGCCGCATAGAGGTGTTTCCTCCGGGGCATTATCTCTACAATGGTGAACTAACGCATTGGTACACACGCGATTGGATGGACTACGAAGCCGTGAAAAATGCACCGCTCGTGGAGCAGCATCCCGAAATTATCACCGAACTGCGCGAGGCATTGATTGCCGCCGTGAAACGCCAACTGATGACCGATGTGCCCTACGGCGTACTGCTGTCGGGCGGTTTGGACTCGTCCGTAGTGTCGGCGATTGCGAAAATATTTGCCGACAAGCGCATCGAGAGCGGCGACAAACAGCAGGCATGGTGGCCCCAGTTGCACTCATTCGCGATTGGCTTGGAAGGCGCACCCGACTTGGTGGCGGCACAAAAAGTGGCAGACCACATTGGAACGGTGCACCACGAAGTGCATTTCACCATTCAGGAGGGATTGGACGCCATCAGGGACGTGATTTATCACATCGAAACGTATGACGTAACCACCATTCGCGCCTCCACGCCGATGTATCTGTTGTCGCGGGTGATTAAGTCGATGGGCATCAAAATGGTGCTTTCGGGCGAGGGTGCGGACGAAATTTTTGGAGGCTACCTCTATTTCCATAAGGCTCCGAATGCTAAGGAATTGCACGAAGAAACAGTGCGCAAACTCGATAAATTGTACCTCTACGACTGCCTGCGAGCCAATAAGTCGCTGGCAGCATGGGGCGTGGAAGGACGTGTGCCGTTCCTCGACAAAGAATTTTTGGACGTAGCCATGCGCCTCAACCCCGAAAACAAACTGAGCGGAGCCAAAAAACGCATGGAAAAGTGGATTTTGCGCAAAGCATTTGAAGATATGTTGCCCGAAAGTGTGGCATGGCGCCAAAAAGAGCAATTTTCAGACGGCGTGGGCTACAGTTGGATTGACACCTTGCGCGAAATAGCCTCATCGCAAGTAAGCGACGAACAGTTTGCCAAAGGAGCAGAACGCTTCCCCATCAATCCCCCCATGACAAAAGAAGAATATCACTACCGCACAATTTTTGAAAGCCACTTCCCCTCCGACTCAGCCGCAAAAACAGTGCCCTCAGTACCATCAGTAGCATGCAGCACCCCAATAGCGATAGAATGGGACGCAGCATTCAAAAACCTGCTCGACCCATCGGGAAGAGCAGTACAATCAGTACACAACAACAGTTACCAGTGACCAGTTACCAGTTACCAGTTACCAATTATCAAACTGGTAACTGGTAACTGGTAACTGAAAAGAGCCACTGACCAGACTCGAACTGGTGACCTGCGCGTTACGAATGCGCTGCTCTACCGACTGAGCTACAGTGGCGGTTTGTCGGATGCGGGTGCAAAGGTAAGTATTTTTTTAATACGCACGCGTTTTTTTAGAATCAATATTTCTCCGGGGACGTGAATTTGTCGAAAATAACTCATAACTCATAATTATTTTGTACCTTTGTAGCCGTAAATTTTAAAAACAAATACTATGTCCGACAATTTTGGATATATTTCGCAGGTGATTGGTCCCGTTATTGACGTTGCTTACGGGCAGACGGGCAAACGGTTGCCAAAGATTAATGAAGCCTTGCACATTACACGTGCGGATGGCAAGTTGTTAATCGTTGAAGTTCAGCAACATATCGGTGAAGATACGGTGCGCACGGTGGCGATGGACTCCACCGATGGACTGTCGCGCGGCATGAAAGCCGTCAGCACGGGCAAGCCCATCTCAATGCCGATTGGCAATCAGGTGAAAGGGCGATTGTTGAATGTGGTTGGCGACACCATCGACGGCATGAAAAAAGTGTCGTACGACAATGCTGCCCCCATTCACCACGCGCCACCCAAGTTTGAAGACTTGGCGACTTCCACCGAAATCCTTTTCACGGGGATTAAGGTTATTGACTTGCTCGCACCTTATTTAAAGGGTGGAAAAATCGGTCTGTTTGGTGGTGCCGGCGTTGGGAAAACGGTGCTCATCATGGAATTGATTAACAATATTGCTAAAAAGCATCACGGCTTTTCGGTTTTTGCCGGTGTGGGTGAACGCACCCGCGAGGGCAACGACCTATTGCGTGAAATGATTGATGCCGGCGTTATTCAATATGGTGATGCCTTCAAAGAGGGGATGGACAAGGGCGAATGGGATTTGTCGAAAATTGATTACAACGAATTGCCGAAATCGCAAACTTCCCTGATTTTTGGGCAGATGAACGAGCCTCCGGGTGCCCGGCAGGCAGTTGCGCTGTCGGGATTGACGGTGGCAGAATCGTTCCGCGACCAAGGCGGCGATGCGGGGCGCGATATTTTGTTCTTTATCGACAATATTTTCCGTTTCACGCAGGCGGGTTCGGAAGTGTCCGCTCTTTTGGGACGTATGCCATCGGCAGTGGGCTATCAACCCACTTTGGCAACGGAAATGGGCAAGATGCAGGAGCGTATCACCTCCACAAAAAATGGTTCAATCACCTCTATACAAGCGGTTTATGTGCCGGCGGATGACTTGACTGACCCCGCTCCGGCAACGACTTTCTCGTTTTTGGATGCGACCACGGTGCTTGACCGCAAAATTTCCGAGTTGGGTATCTACCCCGCAGTGGACCCGCTGGGGTCGTCGTCGCGTGTGTTAGACCCCAAAACCATTGGTGCAGAGCATTACAACACCGCTCAGCGCGTGAAACAGTTGCTCCAACGCTACAAAGAGTTGCAAGACATCATCGCCATTTTGGGGATGGAAGAACTCTCCGACGAAGATAAGCAGGTGGTCAATCGCGCACGGCGTGTGCAGCGTTTCCTTTCGCAGCCGTTCTTCATGGCGGAGGCGTTCTCAGGCGTTCCCGGCGTGATGGTGAGCATCGAGGACACGATTAAGGGCTTCAACATGATTATGGACGGTGCCGTAGATTATCTGCCCGAACAAGCCTTCCTGAATGTGGGGACGATTGAGGAAGCCATCGAAAAAGGTAAAAAACTGATAGAGAACGTATGAAATTAGAGATTCTATCACCCGAAGCGACCATCTATTCCGGTCAGGCAGAGTTAGTTACACTGCCCGGCGAGCAAGGCTTGTTCACCATTTTGGAACACCACGCGCCGATTATTTCGCCGCTGAAAGTGGGCGCAATCGTTTATACGGCGAACGGGCAAGAAACCCGTTTGGATATTGAGGGCGGATTTGTGGAAGCAAAAAACAATGTTGTAACAGTCTGTGTGGCATGAACAGGAACAAAATATATATTGTATCAGGATTTGCGGCAATCGTTATCGGGCTGCTGTGTGCCCTCCAAAGTCAGATATTCCACCGAGCAGTCACTTTTTATTGGGAATTAGGATTTGTTATCGTGCTGTATATCAACGAAATATACGCTGCAATCACCGTCAGCAAAAAAAGAGCTACGGTGACATCGCAGCAAATGGTTACAGTCTATATGGCATTGAAATTTGCGCGGTTGGTATTGCTACTTGTGGCAGTTATATTGGCATACGTGGTGCCGAATGGCATCGAGCCAAACCGGTTTACAATGGTTGCAGGGGTAGTTTATTGCCTCTATTTGGCACTCAACACATTCATGCTGGTAGTGGAAGAAAGACAAATTTTGAAACACAAGGAAGACAGTCATCGCGGGCTTGACCCGCAAGTAAATTGTCATCGCGGGCTTGACCCGCAATCCCCCGAAAATAATAGCAATAATGAAATATAAGAGCATCATATTATTAGTACTCTGCGTGTTGCAACAGGGCTTTGCAACCCCGTGTTACGCCGCACACAACTCCGAAAGCGGAGAACTCAATGTTCGCGAACTCATCCTCGAACACGTTGGTGATGAATATGGCTGGCATATCACTCGCTGGAATGGTCACGATGTTGCCATTCCGTTGCCGGTCATTGTGCGGAGCAAGCAAACGGGCGAATGGCATCTGTTTTCGTCTGCGCGTTTGCATGGCGGGCATGCTTACGAGGGGTTTTTTATATCCGAAGACGAACCATATAAGGGGAAGGTTGTGGAGATTATTGGGGGGATTGCCGGTCAAGCCCGCAATGACGGTTACATTGACGGTCAAGCCCGCAATGACGGCGAGGTGCAAGTCGTGCGCCCGTTGGACATTTCCATTACCAAAGACGTTTTTGCATTGGTTTTGTGCAGTTTGATTTTGGTTGGCTTAATACTTTATTGTGCAAGTTGGTATAGAAAGCGGCAGGGGCATCCCGAAAAATCTTCGCCTTCGGGCTTTATCGCATTTATGGAAATGGTGATTATGAGCGTTGTGAATGACATTGCCAAGCCCTGTATCGGCAAAAATTACAGGCGATATACACCTTATCTATTGACGGTATTCTTTTTCATCATATTTATCAACCTTGTGGGGCTGATTCCAATTTTTCCGGGCGGGGCAAATGTGACGGGAAATACCGCGATTACGGTGGTGTTGGCTCTCTGCACGTTTGTAATTGTCAACATATTTGGCACCAAAGAGTATTGGAAAGAGATTTTCTGGCCCGATGTACCCTTGTGGCTCAAGCCGATTATGATTCCGGTGGAATTTATCGGCATCCTGACCAAGCCGTTTGCCCTCATGATTCGTCTTTTTGCGAGCATTTTGGCGGGTCATGCTTTGCTGTTGGGTTTGACGTGTATTGTCTTTCTGACGGTTAAGTTGGGCGTAGGGGTCAATTCCGGCATGACTGTTTTCTCTGTCTTGCTAAGCGTATTCAGCAATTTTGTTGAAATTTTGGTTGCCTACATTCAAGCTTATGTCTTCACGATGCTTTCTGCCATCTATTTTGGACTGTCGCAGGTGGAGCCGCACCATGCGAAAGAGGCGAAATAGATAGGTTGTTGGTCCATATATAAGTTTTTGAAAATGGCAACTCCCAACCTGCAAGTCAATAATCTCACCAAGTCGTTTGGCAATTTGGTGCTGTTTGAGAATATTTCATTCGGCATTGCCGAACGCCACCGCATCGGGTTGATTGCGAAAAATGGTGCCGGAAAAACGACACTGCTCAATATTATTTCCGGCAAAGAAGGCTGCGACACCGGCGAAATCGTGTTTAGAAATGGTTTGCGCGTGGGTTATTTGGAGCAGCATCCGAAATATCCGGCGGGGACTTCGGTGATGGAGGCTTGTTTGGGACATTCCAATTATGGGCGGGGGATTGCGGGTCAAGCCCGCAATGACGATGATGATGCCGGTGACGATGATGGCGGTGATGACGATGATGCTGATGATGACAACGCCGACGATGGCGATGCTGCATTGTTGGCAAAGCAAATTCTCACTAAATTCAAAATCACTGACCTCAATCAGCGGACAGAGGAGCTGTCGGGCGGGCAATTGAAGCGTGTAGCCCTTGCTGCCGTTCTCATCACAAAGCCCGACTTGCTGATTTTGGATGAGCCAACCAACCACCTTGACCTCGCAATGACCGAATGGCTGGAAGATTATCTGTCGCGCGGCACTTATTCGCTGCTGATGGTAACGCATGACCGCTATTTTTTAGACCGCGTTTGCAACGAAATTATTGAAATCGAAAACCGACAAATCTACTCATACAAAGGCAATTACAACTACTATCTCGAAAAGCGACAGGAACGCCTCGAAACGATGGGTATGGAACGCGAACGGGCGCAAAACCTCTTTCGCAAGGAATTGGAATGGATGCGCCGCCAACCCCAAGCACGCGCCACAAAAGCCAAAGCACGCATAGACTCATTCCACGATTTGGAGGAAAAACTGAAACAAAATCGCACCTCCGGCGATGTGCAGTTGGGCGTGAAAGCCTCCTACATAGGCAACAAAATTTTTGAAGCCGAATATGTGTCCAAACGCTTTGGCGACATCAAAATAGTGGAAGATTTCAACTACATCTTCTCACGCTACGAAAAATTAGGCATTATCGGCAACAACGGCACGGGCAAATCCACATTCATCAAAATGCTTATCGGCACGGAACAGCCCGATTCGGGGCGGTTTGACGTGGGCGAAACGGTCAAATTCGGCTATTACAGTCAAGACGGCTTGCAATTTGACGACCGCATGAAAGTCATCGACGTAGTGCAAAACATCGCCGAAGTCATCGACATGGGCGATGGCAAGCAACTCACCGCCTCGCAATTTCTGCAACATTTCCTCTTCACGCCCGAAAAGCAACACAGCCTTGTGCACACACTCAGCGGAGGCGAACGCCGCCGCCTCTACCTCTGCACCGTCCTCATCAAAAATCCCAATTTTCTCGTCTTGGACGAACCCACCAACGACCTCGACATCATCACCCTGAACGTGTTGGAAGACTACCTCGCCACATTCAAAGGCTGCGTCATAGTGGTGTCGCACGACCGCTATTTCATGGACAAAGTGGTTGACCACCTGCTCGTTTTCAAAGGGAAAGCCGAAATTCAAGACTTCCCCGGCAATTACACGCAATACCGCGAATCAGAACGGGTGAAAGGTGAAGGGTCAAAGGTGCAGGGTGAAGGGTATAAGGTGGAGGGTGAAAGGTATAAGGTACAGGGCTCTTCCACCCTTCACCCTCCACCCTCCACCCACCACCCTTCACCTGCCAAATTAACCTTCAACGAACGGCGCGAATTGGAGGCATTAGACAAAGAAATACCAGCCTTGGAAGCCGAACAGAAGGCATTAGAGCAAGAATTATCCACCGGCACACTCGCCAATGATGCGCTACTGCAAAAATCGCAACGCATCCAAAAAATCATCGAAATGCTGGACGAAAAATCCATGCGGTGGCTGGAGCTGTCGGAGAAGGATTGTGATAAATTTTAACCTGCATTGTGCAAAATGTGAAAAAAAAATTTGCATTATTCAAATATTAGTTGTACCTTTGCACCCAGATACCGGAAGGTATTCCGGGGAGATGGGAAACCATCGCCCCCCCTAAAAAGGGGAAGTGGCTTAGGTTGCTTTCCCTTTGGATTTATCAAATATTTTGCGAAGTTTTGCCACATCGTATTTCTTTATTTCTCCGTTTTTCATTCGGATGATGATTGTTTCAATACTCTTTGCCCTTCCTCCTTGCAACGCCGCTTTTATACCCAACCAAATGTCATACATAGCGTATTCATGCTCTGCATAAATATATACTTCCGAAACCTTTTGCTCTGATGCCGACTTGATAGAAGCCTGTATTGCATTTTTCCCGTTTTCGGTAATTGGTATTTTTGCATCTGAAAACATGCCCGTTTTCAAATTGAGCGCATCCGGATTTTTACGTCCTGTTTCATTGACTACGTTGAGCAGTTGGTATTGTTCGCCGTGATATTTTGCCAAGTCGGTATAAGCCTTGACATTTTTCTGTGCCTCCTGTGGGTTTTGATGAAATTTTTTGGGAAGCCTTAGGATACCGCCGCTTTTGAACTTTTTTTCGTTATAGCCATCCGGTGTCGATAGAAACGGGGTTCGGTCAACGACTTGGCAAGCACGTAGAATGGTGGTGTCATATCCGGTGCGCAACCGTTGTTGGTTACATTTTCCTGTCATTGGTGTCACGTTTTTTTGGACGACAATTCACATCTCCGCCCAATTCTCGCGGTCAAGATTTCTGTAGCCGATAGATTCTGCGATGTGGTGTGAGAGCACATTTTCGGCACCTTCCAAATCGGCGATGGTGCGGGCTACGCGCAAGATGCGGTCGTAGGCACGGGCTGAGAGGTTGAGGCGTTCCATTGCGATTTTCAGTTGTGCCAAGCCTGCGGCATCGGGTTGGGCGTGTTTGTGCAGTAGTCGCGTGTGCATTTGTGCGTTGCAATAGATGCCCGGGTCGTTGGCAAAACGGGCTTCTTGCACTTGTCTGGCGCGGATGACACGCTCTCTGATGTCGTGGCTCGACTCTGCCGGACGCGTGTCCGAAATGGCCTCGAAAGGCACCGGCACAATCTCTATTTGAATGTCGATGCGGTCTAAGAGCGGTCCGGAGAGGCGATGCAGGTATTTTTGCACCTCGTAGGGCTTGCAGACGCATTCTTTGTTGGGGTTGTTGAAATGCCCGCACGGACAGGGGTTCATTGAGGCTACCAGCATAAAGCCTGCCGGATATTCCACCGTGAATTTGGAGCGCGAGATGGTGATTTTGCGGTCTTCCAACGGCTGTCGGAGGACTTCCAGCACCGATTTTTGAAACTCCGCTATTTCGTCCAAAAACAGCACGCCATTGTGCGCCAGACTGATTTCGCCGGGCTGTGGATACGAACCTCCGCCCACCATTGCCACGCTCGAAATGGTGTGGTGCGGACTTCTGAACGGTCGCGCCGCTATGAGCGACCCGTTGTGATTGATTTTTCCGGCAACCGAATGAATTTTGGTCGTTTCCAAACTCTCGCTCAGCGACAGAGGCGGCAAAATGGACGGGATGCGCTTCGCCAACATACTTTTGCCGGCACCCGGCGCACCCACGAACAACAAATTGTGACCGCCGGCGCACGCCACCTCCAACGCTCGCTTCACCTGTTCCTGACCTTTGACCTCCGAAAAATCCCATTCGGCAACCGCCTGATTGGCATAGAACTCGGCTCGCGGGTCAACAACGACACGCTCCAAGGTCTTTTCTTCGTTGAAAAATTGGATGACGTCGATGATGTTTTCCGCGCCATAGACTTCCAACCCTGCCACCACCGCCGCCTCACGGGCATTCATCTTGGGCAAAATCACCCCTTTGAAGCCTTCTTCTTTTGCCTTAATCGCAATCGAAAGTACGCCGCGCACAGGTTTGAGTTGCCCGTCGAGCGACAATTCGCCCATCATCAGATAGTCGCTCACGCGGTCGGCTTGGACTGTTTCCGACCCCGCCAAAATGCCGATGGCTAATGGCAAATCGTAGCCGGCACCCTCCTTGTGGATGTCCGCAGGTGCCATATTCACCACAATTTGCTTGCGAGGAAACCGCATCGCGTTGAACTCCAACGCCGATGTGATGCGCTCATGCGACTCTTTGATACTGATGTCGGGCAAGCCAACAAGAAAAAATTTGATACCCTTAGTACAATTGACCTCAATCGTAATAATCTGAGCGTTAACGCCCTGCAGCGCAGCTGCATAAATTTTGACTAACATAAATCTGTTACCGGTTATAGTTAACAGTTACCAATTACCGGTTACCAATTTTCAATTTTGGGCGGTCTGTGTTGGTTACTAATCAACTTTTGTTAATAATTCAAAAAACTTTAATTTCTAAAAAAAACTTTTCATCGGCTTACTAACCGTGCATACAACCAATTATCTCTGGCTGGACTTTGTATCAGTTCCAAATATTCGTCCAAGAGATTGGGCGACACATTGTCCTTTATATAATCTTGCATCACCACCAAACTGGCTATTGATGCCGGGTTGGCTTTCACAAATGCCTCTGCATCAACCAATAGCGTTTCTATTGGAGTGTCTTTATGTTTTTGTTTAAAATCCGTCAGCAATTCGTTGGTGGCATTGCCACAAACTAAAATCTGTTCGGGGTCGTTGACATCGCCCTGTAGAGTGATTTTTTCACCATTTTTTGCCCAAGCTGTCACCCAATTAGAGCCTTTTTCAAAGTAAATAACCACCGATTGGATGTTTTTGGATGAGGCAAAGAACCTGAATTTGCCGCCTTTGATGGTCGCCGTATCAATGCGCGGGTTGCTGTCGTGCCAAGTCACAAAGCAAACCACCGGAGAGGTTGTACCTTTCACATCGCCCTCAATGACAAACTGTTGCGGCTCTTTGTTGCACGCCAACATTCCGATACAGAGCAAAATAATATGTATATACTTCGTTTTCATTGTCAATAACGGGTGCAAAGGTACGCATTTATTTTAATAAATCCTAACAGATTTCATAAAAATTTTTTATACCTTTGCAGTTCGATTATAGATGACATAGTATGAATATACCCGATTTGAGCGAACAGGAACTATTTCGCCGCCAGAGTTTGGACGAACTCCGCACGAGGGGGATAAACCCCTATCCTGCGGAAGAATTTCCCGTAACTGCCTATTCCACAGAGATTAAGGCAACGTTTCAGGACGATGCGCCGCGCCGTGAAGTGTCCATCGCCGGACGAATTATGAGCCGCCGCATCATGGGCAAAGCCTCGTTTGTGGAGTTGCAGGATTCTGAGGGGCGCATCCAACTGTATATCAGCCGCGACGATATTTGCCCCGATGAGGAAGACAAAGACCTGTATAATATGGTGTTCAAAAAATTGCTCGACATTGGCGATTTTGTGGGCATCAAGGGCTATGTTTTTCGCACGCAGATGGGCGAAATTTCGGTGCACGTGAGCGGTTTAACGGTGCTGTCGAAGTCCCTGCGCCCGCTTCCGATTGTGAAATACAAGGACGGCGTGGCTTACGATGCCTTTGAAGACCCCGAAATGCGCTACCGTCAGCGGTATGTCGATTTGATTGTCAATGAGGGCATTAAAGATATTTTCCTCAAGCGGACACGCATTTTCAATGCGATGCGCCAATTTTTCAACGACAAAGGCTACATTGAGGTGGATACCCCCGTGCTGCAAAGTATTCCGGGTGGTGCTTCGGCGCGTCCGTTCATCACCCACCACAACGCGCTGGATATTCCACTCTATTTGCGTATTGCTAACGAACTGTATCTCAAACGGTTAATAGTCGGCGGATTTGAAGGTGTCTATGAATTTTCGCGCAATTTCCGCAACGAGGGTATGGACAGGTCGCACAATCCGGAATTTACCTGCATGGAAATTTATGTGGCTTTCAAGGACTACAATTGGATGATGCGCTTCACGGAACAGATGCTCGAAAAAATCTGTCTGGATGTGCTCGGAACCACCGAAGTGACGGTCGGCGACCAACAAATCAGCTTCAAAGCCCCCTATAAGCGCATCACAATGGTGGATGCGATTAAGGAGAACACCGGCATCGACATCGCCGGCATGAACGAAGACCAATTGCGCGAAGTGTGCCGCACACTCCACATCGAACAAGATAAAACGATGGGCAAAGGCAAACTTATTGACGAGATTTTCGGCGAAAAATGCGAGGCTAACTACATCCAGCCAACGTTTATCACGGATTATCCGAAAGAAATGTCGCCGCTCACGAAAAAGCACCGCAGCAATCCCGAACTCACCGAACGCTTCGAGTTGATGGTCAACGGCAAAGAATTGGCAAACGCCTACTCCGAACTCAACGACCCCATCGACCAGCGCGAACGCTTCGAGGAGCAACTCAAACTCTCCGAAAAGGGCGACGACGAAGCCATGTTTATCGACCAGGATTTCCTCCGCGCGTTGGAATACGGAATGCCCCCCACATCAGGCATGGGCATCGGTATGGACAGGCTGGTGATGCTTCTAACGGGGCAAACCTCCATTCAAGAGGTGTTGTTATTTCCACAAATGAAACCTGAGCAAAAAATATAAAGTTATGAACATTCCGGGAAAAATAGCAGTCATGGGAGGCGGCAGCTGGGCTACCGCTATCGCAAAAATCGTTTCCGGCACGCAAGCCAAGTTCAATTGGTATATGCGTCGCCCCGAACAAATTGAGGATTTTAAGGCTCTTGGGCACAATCCGTCTTATTTGACAGGTGTCAAGTTTGATTTAAACAACATTTATTTCACTCACGACATCAACGAGGTGGTGGAGAACAGCGATATGGTGGTTTTTGCCACGCCGTCGCCGTTCCTCAAGCAGCACCTGCAAAAATTGAATACCTCGTTGCGCGACAAGGTGATACTGTCGGCAATCAAGGGCATTGTGCCGGACGAAAACATGATAACTTCGGAATATTTCACGAAGTTTCACCAGGTGCAGCCGGAAAACATGATTGTGCTCGGCGGTCCGTGTCACGCAGAGGAAGTGGCTCTCGAACGGCTTTCTTACCTCACCTTTGCAAGCATCAACGAGGCTCATGCGCAGGCGGTGGCGAATGCGTTTAGCACCCGCTTCATCAATACCACCTCCACGACCGATGTGATTGGCTTGGAATATGCCTCCGTGTTGAAAAACGTGTATGCCATCGCGTCCGGGATTTGCCACGGCTTGAAATATGGCGACAATTTTCAGGCAATTTTCATCTGCAACGCCATCGAAGAAATGGAGCGATTTATCCACACCGTAAGCCCCAAAAATCGCCATATCTACACTTCAGCCTATCTGGGCGACATCCTTGTAACGTCCTACTCCCGCTACAGCCGCAACCGCATTTTCGGCACGATGATTGGCAAGGGCTACACCGTGAAAACTGCCCAACTCGAGATGGAAATGATTGCTGAGGGCTATTACGGCACCAAATGTATCAAAGAAATCAACGAAAAATACCAAGTAGATATGCCCATTTTGGACACGGTCTATTCCATCCTTTATGAGGGAATATCGGTTGTAACGGCAATTCGCGAATTGACAGAAACATTTAAATAATTTAGAATAAAATGCTCAAATTACGCTTAATCATCGCCCAATTTCTCCAGTTTTTCATCTGGGGAAGTTGGCTTATTTCGTTTGGAGGCTACCTGTATAGCATCGGGACGGCACCTATGGACATCGCGGCTGTCTATGCGCTGGCGGGCTTTGCTTCGCTTATCACGCCCGGCATCATCGGCATCATTGCCGACAAATGGCTCAACAGCGAGCGGCTCTACGGCATTTGCCACCTCATCGGTGCCGTCGCGCTATTTTTCGCCGCGCAAACCACTGCCTACGGACAACTTTTTCCGCTGATGGCAGTGTATCTGGCGGTGTTTATGCCAACCATTTCGCTCAGTTATTCGCTCAGTTACAGCCTGTTACACAAATCAGGCTTCGACACGGACAAAGCCTTTCCGCCTATTCGCAGTTGGGGCACCATCGGCTTCATAGTAGCCATGTGGGCGGTGAATTTGCTTGATTGGACGTTCAGTGCCAATCAGTTGCTGCTCGCGGCGGGTGCTTCGGCTCTGCTGGGGCTTTATGCTTTTACACTTCCGGTTTCTCCGCCAATGCGTTCCAAGGGCACATTGGCATGGAAAAGTGCCTTTGGCATTGATGCGTTGGCATTGTTTAAGCAGCGGCAAATGCGCATTTTCTTCTTGTTTGCAGTGCTGATTGGCGTGTGTTTGCAAATCACCAATGCGTGGGGGACGCCCTTTTTGGAGCATTTTCGCGCCGGTTATCCCGATTCGTTCACGGTGAAATATCCCTTAATCATATCGTCCATTTCGCAAATTTCGGAGGCTCTGTTTATTTTGGCTATTCCGTTTGTGTTGCGCAAATATGGCATTAAGACAATTATGCTGATGAGTATCGGCGCGTGGGCATTGCGATTCGGCTTTTTTGGTGTTGGCGATGCAGGTACGGGCTTTGTGTGGCTACTGCTCTCGATGGTCGTATATGGTATGGCGTTCGATTTTTTCAACATAGCAGGTTCACTCTTCATTGAGCGTGAAGCCCCCGAACCCATCCGAGCCAGTGCGCAAGGCTTGTGGATGATGGCTTCGATGGGCGTAGGCGCAGTTGTGGGGCAGTTTGCCGCCGCTTCGGTGGTTGGTTTTTTCACTGTCGATGGTGTGCAGGCTTGGTCGGCTATTTGGCTCACTTTCACCGGTTATGCGGCAGCAGTGGGAGTGTTGTTTGCGCTGTTTTTTCACCCCCAAAATGGTAGGCGAAATGGAAACAAAAATTAAATCTCGTCCTAAACAAACTAACTATTTGCGCCCCTTTGATGTGCTTGATATTGTGCTTACTTTGCTCATTGCATATCAATATATTAGCTTTTGGTTGTTCCCCTCTGCGGCGGAAGTTGGCATTATTTATAGTTTTGTCATCCTTATTGCGTTTGAGTTTGTCATGGTTCATTCGGGTGTTTTTATGGCCGTTATGCCGTTAAAATATGTTCTTTTCCTGTTTTTTCCGATTTATGGGCTTTTTGCGTGGGCGTTCAATACGATGATAGATGACAACACCATTCTTTGGCTCTATTTGATAGTGGTGCTGAACAGGGTGCGCTTTGCATTTGCCAACAAAAACGATGAAGAAACAAAGAACAGAGCCATTGGCACATCCATATACGCAGTACTCATTTATTTCTTTTTAGTAGTGATTGCTGCCGTTACAGCGGACTGGATTCCGGCATTTGGATTGTCCACACCATTCTTGGATGCAGCCGGTTATTATTCCATAGCAGACCCCGGCGGCATTTTCACCGATATGCCGGAAACAGCCATGTTCGTAGGCACATTTTATTACCTGTTTCTATCCGCATTCAGCATCCTGTTGCTGGTTCGCCCCTATTATTTGGCAAAAAAAAGACGCAATAATGATGGACATAAAAATAGAGCAGTCGTGGAAAACGCAACTGGCGGAGGAGTTTGAAAAGCCGTATTTTGCTGATTTGGTGCAGTTTGTGAAGCAGGAATGTGCCTCGCAAACAGTCTATCCGCCCGGCAAATTGATTTTTAATGCGTTCAATCAAACCCCTTTTGAGCAGGTGAAAGTGGTGATTTTGGGGCAAGACCCCTATCATGAGCCCGGGCAGGCGCATGGGTTGTGTTTTTCGGTGAATGATGGTGTGGCTTTGCCGCCCTCGTTGCACAATATATATAAGGAGTTGCGGGATGATTTGGGCATTACGCCTCCCTTTTCGGGCAATTTGGAACGCTGGGCGCGGCAGGGCGTGCTGCTGCTCAACGCCACGCTGACCGTTCGCGCACATCTGGCAGGGTCGCATCAAAACAAAGGCTGGGAAACATTTACCGATGCCGTCATTCGCCGCATTGCCGAGCAAAAAGAGCGGGTTGTCTTCATCCTCTGGGGGTCGTATGCACAGAAAAAGGGCGCATTTATTGACCCCAACAGGCACCTGATTTTGAAGTCGGCGCACCCCTCGCCGCTATCCGTTTTTCGCGGCTTTTTCGGCAGCAAACCATTCAGCCAAACCAACGCCTACCTGCAATCAACAGGACAACAGCCGATTAACTGGTAGCGATGGATGAATACAAGACCATAGCAGCACCTGCCGAAGGCACTTTCACGGAGCAGCGAAGCAAGTTTTTGGCGTTCGCCATACCCGTGCAAACGGCAGAGCAGGCACGGGAATGTGTCGCCGACTATCGCAAAAAATATTACGATGCACGGCACGTCTGCTGGGCGTATATGCTGGGAGCCGACCGCACAGAATTTCGAGCAAATGACGATGGCGAACCCTCCTCCACAGCCGGAAAACCCATTTTGGGCGTCATCAACTCCAACGAACTGACAGACATCCTGATACTCGTAGTGCGCTACTTCGGCGGCGTAAAATTAGGCACAGGCGGACTGATTGCAGCCTACCGAGCAGCAGCCCAAGCCGCAATAGCCAACGCCCAAGTCATCACCAAAACGGCAGAAGAAACCATCACCATCACATTCGACTACAAACAACTCAACAGCGTGATGCGCATAGTGAAAGATGAACAACTGCAAATCCTCAATCAAAATTTCGACACTGTGTGTGAGATGACACTGCGTGTGCCTCGGAGCGGTGTTGAAGATTTGAAAAAACAAGTGGGCAAGTTCAATTAGTAACTGCGAAAAATCGCTATGTATGTACAACATAAAAAAATGTTTGGAAAATACAAAAATAGTTGCTACCTTTGCAGCGTAAATTTTTAGAAGATAAAAAAGACATTGAATAACGGTTTAGAAAACCATTTCTTGTGCAACAGCTTCTTCTTCAAGCAACAGAAGTGCTAATTTCAACTTGGGATTATCTGGCGGTCATTCTACCTCCGGAAATAATTGCTACTGGGAAGGAGAAATAGGCTATATGGATGGGGTTCATCACAAATTTATAAAAATATGAAACATATACTATTATTCGTTTTTATTTGTATTATTTCTTCCGAAGTAAATGCTACGAAGCCTTGGCCTCCTTATCCAAGAGATGTTTCAAATATGGTAACCGTTGATTCGGGAAATATTAGGATATGGTATGCGCTAAATGCTGTGGATATTCATAAAGCCGAAACGTATGACGATTTACAACGTTTGGAAATAGGTACACATTTATCGAAATATTTCAGTCATTTTGTCTATAACTCCGATTCGTTGTGTACCAATTGGAGAAATAAACATCCAACGGCGCGAAGTGCGCCTATGAGAATGGGGAATGGAGGGAAAGATGGCGCATGGTCGGAATATTATTTTTCCGAATATTACAAGGATTTTTCTAAAAACATACTTACTGAATATGCTCGTATGCCAATGCGAATTTCAGATTATCAGTATTCCGAAGATATTCCTGTACAGAATTGGGAAATTCAGCAAGATACCTTAACTATAGCCGGTTATCTGTGTCAAAAAGCCATATCTCGATTTAGAGGGAGAGATTATATTGCGTGGTTTACTGTGGATATTCCAATCAATAACGGACCGTGGAAATTTAGTGGATTGCCCGGTTTAATTCTGAAAGTATATGATAAAGATAATCAAAAGATATTTGAATGTATAAAAATTGAAATATATAAGGAAAAATATCCAATAAAAATGTATAACTATAAAAATTATGGAAAAATAGAGCGTACAAAATTATTGGAATTACAGAAAAAAAACCATGAAGATTATTATACCGTGGCAGGTATGATAGTTACAAGTGGTCATCAACCACACGAAAAGATTCTTTATTACCCTTTAGAATTGGAATAAAAATATTGATTTGTTATTTTGTTTGCATAAATGAAAAAATATAATTAACTTTGCAGCATAAATTTTTAGAAGATGAAAAATATATTATCAACATGAGAAAATTATACACTATTGCGCTCGCTTTTATTTTAGTTCCGGTAGAATTGAAAGCTCAATGGACTTTCCAAATCAAAGTTCCAAGACCTGTTTCCATTCTAACAGTTGTGGATTCCGGAAATGTCAAAATAAGATATGTTTTGAATAAACTAAAAGATGAACCCGGTAAGAGTGATGATGTACATGTTCTGGAAATAGGGAAAAATACGTCAAAGTATTATAGTTGCAATGCTTTTGAAGAGGATTCTATGAGTATTAATTTAAAAAAACAACCAATTTTGGGAGGGAGCACAAAATTCACAAGGAATATTACTCAAGCCAATAAATATTTTTGGTCGGAATATTATAAAGACCATGCGCAAAATATGCTTACTGAATATGCCTATATGCCTAGGGGTATTCCTAACTATCAATATTCCGAAAAAATTCCTGTTCAAGATTGGACATTGCAAGACGATACTTTAACGGTGCATGGCTATCTGTGCCAAAAAGCAACTTGCTCGTTTCGTGGCAGAAATTATATAGCATGGTTCTGTACAGATATTCCAATCAATAATGGTCCATGGAAATTCGGAGGTTTGCCGGGGTTGATATTGAAAATGTATGACGAACGCAACGATTATGTTTTTGAATGTATCAATATCGAAAATCACAAAACTAAATTTCTAATTACAAGTTATGATTATCGTGACTATGGGAAAATAAAAAGGGAAAAACTCTTAAAATTGTGGGAAGATATTTTTGACCATTATGAGCAACTAATTAATTCGCAATTGATTTCAGGTAGCGGAGAGCATGAAAAATTTCCCTATAATCCGATCGAGTTAAAATAGAAAAGCATATTATTATGAAGCAAATACGGTTTTCCACTGTTGTTTTTCTCCTCTTTCCTTTTTTCGTATCGGCGCAGACTGTTGTTAATGGCTCTGTGAAAAACAAAAAAGGCGAGCCGCTCTCTGTGAACGTGATGGTGCAGGCAAAGGGCAGTTTCGCTATTGCCGGATTTACCACTACGAATGTCGAAGGTAACTATTCGCTAAGTTACAAAGGCACGGCAGACAGTATTACACTTATTGCTAACGGAATGAATATCGGCAAACACAGCCGGACAGTAGCCAATAAAACTCAACATATAGATTTTATTATTGATGAAACCCCTATAGAATTGGAAGAAGTGATAGTAACCCCACTCAAAATAAAGCAAACAGGCGACACAATAGACTATTCGGTCAATGCCTACACCGACCAGAACGACCGTGTTATCGGCGATGTGTTGAAAAAAATGCCCGGCATTGATGTCAAGCCAAGCGGCAGTATCTCTTATAACGGAAAAGACATCAACAGGTTTTATGTGGAGAGCATGGATTTGTTACAGGGACGTTACGGCATTGCTACCAATAATATAGCGGCAAAAGATGTTGCCACTGTTCAGGTGTTGGAAAACCATCAGCCCGTCAAAGCCTTGCGCGACAAACTTCCGTCTGACAATGCCGCGATTAATCTTAAATTGAAAGAAAGTGCTAAGGGAACGCTGGCGATTACCGGACTTGCAGGTGCCGGTTATGAGCCGCTGATGTGGAACGCCGAATTGGTGTCGATGTATTTTGCCAAAAATATGCAAAACATGAGCACTTACAAAAGCAATAATTCCGGCGATGATGTTGCTTCGGAATTTAGAACCCACTACGATTATGAGCGGGTGTATGTAGATGGCGGCAGTCCGCTGTATATCCAATCGCCGAGCACACCGCCCGTTGCACAAAAACGCTACCTTTACAACAATTCCCATGCCGTTACTACCAACCACCTGATTAAGTTCAACGAAGATTTGGAACTCACCACCAGTGCTATTTATTACAACGACCGTATCGAACGAGAGGGCTATTCGCGCAACGAGCAGTATCTTCCGGGCGACAGCACACTTGCCATAGAAGAGCGGATAAACTCCAAAAGCAAAATACACAATGCCGAAATTGCCTTGCGCCTCAATACTAATGCCAAGGATTATTATCTCAACAATGCTTTCAACTTGACCGGAAGTTGGAATGACGACAGCGGACTGGGAATCACCCGCAGCAATGCCGGTGATTTGAATGAGACAATTTCGCAACACCTCGACAAACCCGCTTTCTCAATCGACAATACTCTTTCAGTAATTAAAAATATCAAAAACAATTCATTCAAAATCTATTTTTCAACGGGCTATTGGCATCGTCCGCATACCTTAACCGTAGCTCCGGCAAACTACCTGGGTGATGGCAATTTTGCCGCACTTGCGCAAGATGTGTTATCACGGGATTTTGCGTCGGTTTTGCGACTTTCTTACGGCTTGAAACGGGGCTATTTCAATCTGGATTATGACGTTTGGGGACGTGCAGACCTCCGAAATATGAATACGGATTTGCATGGCGAGGACGTGAATGGCAATTTGATTGCTGCACACGATTCGCTGAAAAACAACCTTTGGTATAACAACTATCAGGCAGGCATCACCCAAAGTTACAGTTACAACAATGGACGGTTTAAAGCAAGTATAGGACTGCCCTTGACCTGTTATATACTGACAATAGACGACCGCATTCCCAAGACATTCACAAAATATAACAAGTGGATTATCAATCCCTCAATTTCAGCAAGTTATGATTTTAATTCAGAAATAATTGTTTCTACGGGAGCAAATTTTGGACGTTCGTTTGGCGACATGAATTCTGCCTACTCCGGTTTCATTATGCACGGCTACCGCAGTTTGCTGCGCAATACCGTTGACAGGCTATTTGAATCCCGTTCAGGAGGAGCCGAGGCATCTGTCAGATACAGAAATGTGTTCGAGGCTCTGTTTCTCAATGTCGGAGTAACCTATAATCGTTCTTGGAAAAATTTGCTCTATGGGTTTGACTATCAAGGAATAATGAATGTGAAAACAACCATCGACCAACCAACGGAATCAGAGAATTATGGTGTGAGTTTCAATGCGAGTAAGGGACTGGGGTTTTGGTCGGCAACCGTGCGCGCTTCCGGCGGCTATAATGAGGGTAGAGGCGAGTTGCTGATTCAAGATGAAATCCTTAATTACCGTTCACAAGGCTATAATGCGGGTGCCGGCGCGAATTTTAATCCGGTTTCCTTTTTAGGTTTCAGTTATTCGTTTGCGTGGAACCGGAGCAAAAGTTATACTGTTGAACGCCCCGAACGCTTCCCGCCGATAAAGGGAACATCGCAGAACGCTCAAATCAACATTTTCCCATTTAAAGCACTGACAATCAATCTCAATGCCGAACATCAGTATAACAGTGCCGCAAGCACCCGCTATACCACATTTGCCGATGCCGGAATCAAATATAAGCAAAAAACACTGGATTTGGAATTGGCGTTCAACAACCTGTTCAACGCCAAACAGTATATTTCGGCTTCATACAGCGATATAAGCACTTATTATTACAGTTATGATTTACGTCCGGCAAGCGTGCTGTTGAAAGTGCGGTTTAAACTTAAATAAAAAAATGAAACAAGATATGGAAACAAAAGATTATTGGTTTTCATGGAAATTACAAAAACAGTCGCTACCTTTGCAGCGTAAATTTTTAGAAGATGAAAAAGACATTGAATAACGGTTTAGAAAACCATGCAAAATTGGCAGTTGCAAATAGCATCTGGTTTTTATGCAAAAGTTAATTTCTAAATGTAATAATTATACAAAAATAATTGATATAAATAAATGATAATGGATAAATTATATTTAAAAAGAAAAAAATACTACCTAATAATTAGTTTTTTACTCGTTTTATGCTCTTGTACCCAAAGGGACAATGCTCCGGAAGTATCATTTGCTTTCACAAATAACATTTCGGAAGAATTAATTCCCATAAAATATGAACACAATGGCATCTACTTTCCGGTTATATTGGAAGATAGTATTTCCTGTGATTTATTCTTAGATTCGGGAACGGGAGAGTTGGTTTTTGATGCTGCATTTTTTGCTGAAAATAAAGAAATATTAGGCATGGATATTAATCCTTTTGTGCTTTACCCCGTATATGCTCCTTATGGATTAAAAGTCAAATACTCCACAGTATTTGATTCTTCACACAAAAGAGATAGCCTAAAATTGCAAATTGGTAGTTTGCTTTTTTATGATGCACATCCAGTTGTATTCGGTGGAAAACATGACTACATAGGTATTTTCCCTATGCGAACTTTAGGTAAAGAAAAAATTGTAAATGTTAATGTAAAAGAAAAATATATTGCACTATTAGACAGCATTACAAATAAGGATGATTCAATATCTTTCACAATAAACCCACATACAACCGCTCCTATCATTAAAATGTCGATTACAATCAATAAGATGGACACTTGCTATCAAATAAACGGGAATTTTCTTATAGATTTAGGCACTCGGAATGCCCTTTTATTTTCTGAATCAATTTTAGAAACCGAACTAAGGAATATACCTTATGATGAATATATTGTTCTTTCATCTGCCATACAGGGTTTTTCATCTGAGAAAAAAACATATAACTCGACAATTTCTTTTGGTATGGGCAATCTTAGTATCCAAAATGCGGAAATTACTTATTCTGCTTTTTTGCCACCAAATATAACAGGAGTTGTGGGTATGGATTTTTTGGAACATTTTAATTTTGCTGTTGACTATAATAGTTTACTGTTTCATTATCACTGTTTAGATTCTGTTATAGTAAAGGAACCATTTCTTCAAAACAAATCCGGATATGGACTTTATATTAGCAAATCGGATGCAAATAATGATATTTACATAGTGGGTCTGCTGAAAAATGGGAAAGGTGATTCATTAGGTATTAAGTTGAATGATAAAGTAGTTAAAGTAGATGACATAGAAGTGAATAGCACTAATTATGAGGCATTATATGATTCCCTTGCTAATCCAAAGCCGATGACAATTAAAAGAAAAGACGGGTCAATCATTCAAACTTATATAAATTAAGAAAATTTTTATGCACAAAAATTCATGAGTAACTATCTGACAGAAGAAAATATAATTTATCAGTTGGCAAATCTAAGGCAGATTACATTTGAGGTAACGGATGCGTGCAATCTCAAATGTACATATTGTGGATATGGAGAGTTTTATAACGACCACGACAAAAGAGAAGAAACAGTATTTGCTTTTCAAAAACTGATGCGAAAAAAAAGAGATACCCTGGCGTGCGTTATTAGCAGTTGAGGATATTCGCAAAATTAGAGATATGTATATGGTCGCAGCGATTCCTCAAGGAGTTTTGGTTTACCCCGGCGGCGAAAAGATGGAAGTGATTGAGGTTAGGGATGATGCGGAGCGGAAAAGGTTGTATTCGTTGTGTGGCAAATGATTGAAAAATTGTTGCCGGACAAATAAAATAAAGTAGTGTATGAAAACATTAAAAAAAATGTACAGTTAGTATTAGAAATGATTTTTTCACAAATAACAATAATAACGTTATGAATAAACTTTGCAAACACTTGCTCGTTTTTAGTTATGCTGTCTTAGCATTATCTTGTTCTCAGGAAACTGCTTCTACAGGGCAGGCAACGCTTTCCGGTAAAATTGTCGGCTCTGTTCCGTCCGGACAGACATCTGTTATGGTAGCTTTTCCAATTCCTGTTTTTAATGAAACGGTAGAATATGAAACCCTATTAAAGGAAGATGGAAGTTTTTCTATTTCGGTTCCAGTGTTTTTCCCAACTTATGCACAGATGGTTGTTGGTAGCAAGGAATATGCGGGAACCCTATTGCTATCGCCCGATAAAGACACCAAAATTGAAGTGTCTTTTAATGAATCTGCGGAAATCCAAGTCAAAATTATTGAAGGCAACGGATCAACGCCCGACGAGATGGCTAAATTGAATGAGGTGTTCATGAATGGCTACCAATCTTACTTAAAAACATTTGCGGATGTTGAAGCCAATCTTCAGTCTGATACACTTCCTGAAGATTATCGGAAATCTATTTTAAAACTGAGAGAAACCTATTTATCCAATATCGAAGGGATGGACAATCTACCGAAAAATTTGAGAACATTGGTATATAATTCGTTGCCAAGTGGTGGAAGTTTATTGTTTGATTATGGCGATAGAAAGCCCAATTTATCATATTTTTCTTTTCTTCGACTTCTTGATTTGAATAATCCTCCTCTTAATTCTCATATCGTTTATCCCACTATCTCAAAATCTATACTGTCCAATAAAGTTTTGAATATTCCCCGATTAGAAGATAAATCAGTTGAGGATTGGTTAAACGAGGTTAAGCCCATTATGTCCGATTTGCTGGGATTCGATATCGGCTTGTTTTACGATGTGTTAACGTTTCATGCTTTTTTTTAACAGTTAGACGATGCTGCAACGCCATTATCAGACAAACAGAAAAGTAATATTCAAGCATATTTCAAGAATCCTACATTTGTTGAATACCTATTTGCAGCAAGTGAAAAAGTGAAAAATCAATTTCTTTCATTGTCAAAAATAATCAATACAACGCCTCAAGTGGCTAAAGAAAAGTTGATGGATGCGATTATTTCAAAATATAAAGGCAAAGTGGTTTTAGTTGATTTTTGGGCAACATGGTGTCAGCCTTGCATTATGGCGATGCGTGAAATAGAACCGATTAAACAAGATATGAGAGATAAGAACATCGCTTTTGTCTATATTGCCGACCCTTCTTCTCCCATTGATGAGTTTGAAAAACGTGTCAAAAAAATCAGCGGAGAACATTATTTCCTGACAGAAGAAGAATCAAAATATTTGTTTAAAAGCATTGATTCAAATAGCATTCCAACGTATCTTTTATACGATGCTAATGGTGTATTGAAAAATAAATCTATCGGATTTTCAGGAGTCGAGGCGATGCGAAAAATGATTGAAAAATTGTTGCCGGACAAATAAAATAGAGTAGTGTATGATAACTTATAACAAAGAAACCCCCATACTTCTTCTTGCCTATGATGGTATTGAAAATATCACATCGCTTTTTAATGAAATCCAACCTCTTGAAGTCCGACGCTTATATTTGGCTTGTTTTATTCATGCGTTTGGAAATCTCAAAATTTTCATGTAACTTTGCAGAAATTTTAAAACTGATTATATGAAGATTTTAATTGCTACAGACAAGCCTTTTGCGGCGGAAGCGGTGACGGGTATTCGGGAGGTGATTGACGGTGCCGGTATGCAAGTGGCTCTGTTGGAAAAGTATACGGATAAAAAGCAGTTGCTGGATGCCGTGCGCGATGCGAACGCGATTATCATTCGCAGCGACATCATTGATGCGGAAGTGTTGGATGCCGCCACACAGTTGAAAATCGTGGTGCGTGCCGGTGCGGGCTACGACAATGTGGATTTGGCTGCTGCCACCGCCCACAATGTGGTGGTGATGAACACACCCGGACAAAATTCCAATGCTGTGGCGGAACTTGCGCTCGGCTTGATGGTCTATGCCGTGCGCAATGCCTACGATGGCAGTTCGGGTAGCGAATTGCAGGGCAAGAAGTTAGGCATCCACGCTTATGGCAATGTAGGGCGCAATGTGGCACGCATCGCCAAAGGTTTCGGTATGGAAATCTACGCCTACGATGCTTTTTGTCCCAAAGAAGTGATTGAAAACGACGGTGTGAAGGCTGTTTCGTCAGCCGAAGAACTCTACGCCAGCTGCCAATTCATATCGCTGCACATCCCGGCAACGGCTGAAACAAAAAATTCCATCAACGCCGCCCTGCTCGACAAGATGCCCAAAGGCGCAGTTTTGGTCAATACGGCACGCAAGGAAGTCATCAACGAAGCCGACTTGCTCAAAGTGCTGGAAACCCGCCCCGACTTCAAATACGTGACGGACATCATGCCGGACAAAGACGCAGAGATAAAAGAGAAATTTGCCAAACGCTACTTCTCCACTCCGAAAAAGATGGGTGCACAGACCGCAGAAGCCAACAACAACGCAGGCGTAGCGGCAGCAAAGCAAATTGTAGATTTTCTCGTAAACGGCAACACCAAATTTCAAGTGAATAAATGACGGGGTACTTTGCAATAGCATTATCTATCGCCCTCACCCCATTTACGATGGGGTTTGGGCAAACGGATGCGGTGGAAGAAGATTCGCTGTTTAATCCGCTTGACATCGAGATGGTGTTTGTGGAGGGCAGCAAAAAGTTCGCTATTGCCGACTTTTACATTGGCAAGTATGAGGTGACACAGGAGCAGTGGGAGGCTGTGATGGGCGACAATCCTGCCGATTATCGGGTCTATGACCACCCTGTGGAGCATGTCAGTTGGAACGATGTGAAGCAATTTCTCACCAAATTAAACACCCTGACAGGTAAAGAATATCGCCTCCCTACGGAAAAGGAATGGGCGTATGCCGCCGGTGGCGGCAAAAAAGACGAGCCGTACAAGTATGCCGGTGGCGATAAAATCAGTGCATTGGGGTGGTACGCCGGCAACTCCGGACAGACAACGCATCCTGTTGGAACGAAACAGCCCAATTCGTTGGGCATTTATGACATGACCGGCAATGTGTGGGAGTGGTGTGAAGATTGCTATGATGCGAAGTGTATGTATCGCGTGTTTCGCGGTGGCAGTTGGCTCAATCCGCCGGAATTTTGCGAAATACCCTATCGCAACTACTTCATGCCTATGTATCGCTACGACTATCTGGGCGTCCGCGTGGTTTATTCAGCAGCCCCCAAGGCTACCCCCAAAGCACCCTCTCGAAAAAAGTAGTGCACCTGTTTGGAATCGTTTCTCATATTTTTCACTTGTTAGTGTATTCATACTAATACGAAATTTTCCACGCCTCCCGCTTTTTCACTACTGCTACAATCACGCAGCAAAGAACTAATGATACTAAATTTGTTTTCATGAGCCCCGATATTGATACCGAAAAGTTACGGAAGTTCGCGGAAATTCTGCACCACGACTTTTTTGCCGACTACTCCGCACTTTTTTGCTGAAAATCAGGCGATTGAGACCGCCATCACAGCCCATCGCAAAAGCGGATTATCGTTAATGAATCATCGAGCTTGCAATCACGCGCTCAACATAAATGCAGTCGTCTTCGATATAATAGATAATTGCCATCTTTTTGAAAACAACGTGATGCGCATTAGCCCCAAACATGGCTTGCACATAAGGGTTAAAAGGTCTGATGCCTACGAGATAGTCTAAAATAATTCATGGTTTTTCATCTTCAAAAACTCCTTCCATGGCAGCTAACCATTCGGGGGCAAGTTCAACTTTTTTGCGCGGTTTTGGCTTAAATCCGGGATACGGCTCATACTTAAATTCGGGACTGTGCAGTCGTTCATCGGTCATTTCGTCCATATCAACTTCGCCGGAACGTGCCATTCGGGAAAGTTTCATGAAATCAATGCCGGATGTTTCCGACCAATCCAAGTCAATTGCATCAAACACTTCATCCAAAGTATGTCCTATAGGTTTACCATACTTGTCGCGCGGGATGATAAACTCGTGTGCAACAGTCAGATACGGTTGCGGCTGAGCCACTTCATACGCCACTTCATACGCCTCCACAGCAACATCGCTAACCATCTGTGGCGCGTCTGCCGGAATGTCTTGATACGTTTTCATAATGAGAATTTTTTTATGTGGCTGCAAAGGTAACAAAAAAAGCAGTATTTTGAAATATTTGTTGTAACTTTGCGGCATAATTTAAAATTATCTATATGTTACGTACTGTTTACACCCCTCAAAATGAGCAATGTACACTTCCTATTCCCAGAGATTATGTGGGTAAGAAATTGGAAATCATTATTTTCCCTGTGGAAGAAGTTATTTCGGAAGCTGCTTTTTTCAAAGAGAAGAAAGTAACTTTCACGGATTTTGGGCTTAAAGCACCTGTTGAATATAAATTTGATAGAGAAGAAGCCAATGAACGATAGAAATAAAGTTTTCCTTGACAGCAATGTGGTGATTTATGCTTATCATAATGAAGAAAAAGATAAGCAAACGATAGCCAAATTGTTGATTAACAATAATAATAGCGTAATCAGTACGCAAGTATTGCAAGAAATCAGTAATACATTGAGCCGCAAATTCAAGGCAAAGTATGATGTCATTCAGGCATTGCTGGTAGAATGTATCCAAAACTGTGGCGAAGTTTATATCAATACTCAACAAACCGTTTTCAAAGCTTGCAGTATTGCCGACCGCTATCAGTTTTCGTTTTACGATAGTTTAATTGTTGCCGCAGCCATTGAAAGTGGCTGCAACACGATAATATTCAGAAGATTTACAACATAATCAAATCATAGAAAATACATTAGTGATTATAAATCCCTTTTACATTCATAAACAGTAAAATTTAAACTTATGACATAAACAAAAGCGGCAATTCGCACAGTTAAAGACATTTTGGAAAAAAGCGTTTAGCTTTATGTTCTGGTTATATGAAATCTCGACAATTTCAGTGTTGCCATGAGTAAGGTGAAGACGCTCACGCCGGTTCGGTGTGAGCTTTACTCATTTATTTGGCAGCATAGGTAGTCGAGAACCTCATATAACAGATGATTTGGAGTTTTGTTCGCGCTTTTTTCATATTCAAAAATTAAAACAATGATGAAATGAAAGAGGAAATACATATCGGGAAGTTGATACGGCGCACGTTGAAGGATGACGGGCACACGGTGACGTGGCTGGCGCGGCAAATGGGCTGCAACCGCTCCCGCCTGTACCACATTTTCAAAAGCCCCGACATTGATACCGAGAAGTTACGGAAGTTCGCGGAAATTCTGCACCACAACTTTTTTGCCGACTACTCCGCGCTTTTTGCTGAAAATCAGTCGGTTGCGACAGAAGTGTAGCGAAATTAGATACACATCTGTTGCGAAATTCACGACAGAAGTGTGGTGAAATTTGATACACTAAACTGTTGTGTATCAATAAATTATGTTGTACCTTTGCAGCCGAATTATTTACAAAAATATGAATTAAAAAATAAAAAGTTATGAAAACAATTATTGCTGTTCAAGGTAGTGGAGGCATTGGTAAAACTCCAGCAGTTCGCGCTGTTTTTAATATGATGAATATTAAAGGTAACTTTACCATATTGATAGATGACTACGATATAAAGGCTACTGGAACATATTTATCAAAAGAAATAGGTATTGAAAGTCAGGGCGACCCTAATTTTCGTCAAGGAGAAAGTTTAAAAGACTTTGCTGTAGCCGGATGTGATATTATTGTTTGTGCTTGTCGTACTAAAGGAGAAACTGTGGATAATATAAAAAGAATAGCCAGGGGACATAGCTATAAAATAATTTGGACTTCTACCTATTTTTCGACCTCCGCAAAAAGAACTCATGGAATTATGCCTAATGGGGCAGATTTGAATGATGCTTTTGCAAAAGCGATTGTAGATTTAATTGGTAAACTCTAATAAATATTAAAAAATAAAAATTTATGAAAAAGTTATTTATTCTTATCAGTATCGCCCTTTTGGGCACAAATGCAGCATTGGCGCAATCAGGCACAACCGGCAGTTGCTCATGGTCTCTCTCGTATGGAACTCTGTATATTAGCGGAAGTGGAGCTCTGGAAAATTACACCGCAACCAGCAATGCACCTTGGTATAGTTACAAAAGTAACATTACATCCGTTAGCATTGGTAACAGCGTGACCAGCATTGGGAATTATGCTTTTTACGGATGCAGCAGTCTTACCTCCATTACTATTGGAAACAGCGTGACAAGCATTGGAAATAATGCTTTTTACGGATGCAGCGATCTTACCTCCGTTACCATTGGAAACAGCGTGACAAGCATTGGGAGTTCTGCTTTTGGAAGTAGCGGTCTTACCTCCGTTATCATTCCTAACAACGTTACAAGCATTGGGAGTTCTGCTTTTTACAATTGCAGCGATCTTACCTCCGTTACTATTTCTGACGGTGTTACAAGCATTGGAAATTATGTTTTTTCCTATTGCAGCGGTCTTACCTCCATTACTATTCCTGACGGTGTTACAAGTATTGGGGATAATGCTTTTTCCTATTGCAGCGATCTTACCTCCATTACTATTCCTGACAATGTTACAAGTATTGGGGATCAGGCTTTTTCCTATTGCAGCGATCTTACCTCCATTACTATTCCTGACAATGTTACAAGTATTGGATATAATGCTTTTTCCGATTGCAGCAAACTAACTACCGTAGACTTCAATGCTGCAAATTGCACAATGGGGAGTAGGAATTATCCTGTGTTTAACAATTGTCCGGCTTTGAGTACGGTTAATATAGGAAACACTGTTACACAAATTCCAAATTATGCTTTTTTCGGTTGCAGCGGTCTTACCTCCATTACTATTCCTGACGGAGTTACAAGCATTGGGTATGATGCTTTTTACGGTTGCAGCGGTCTTACCTCCATTATTATTCCTGACGGAGTTACAGATATTTGGGGTGAAGCTTTTTCCGGTTGCAGTGGTCTTACCTCTGTTTCCATTGGAAACAGCGTGACCGACATTGGCTCTGAAGCTTTTTCCGGTTGCAGCGGTCTTACCTCCATTACTATTCCTGACGGTGTTACAAGCATTGGGGACTGGGTTTTTTCCGGATGTAGCACACTAACTACCGTCAATTTCAATGCTACAAATTGCACAACAATGGGGCGTTATTATTCGATGTTTCACAATTGTCCCGCTTTAAGTACAGTAAATATAGGAAACAATGTTACAAATATTCCGAATTACGCATTCAAAGATTGCAGCGGTCTTTCCTCCGTTACTATTCCTGCCGGAGTTACAAGCATTGGGGAATGGGCTTTTGCCGATTGCAGCGGTCTTACCTCCATTACTATTCCTGACGGTGTTACACATATTGGGTATGCTACTTTTTCCGGTTGCAGCGGTCTTACCTCCGTTACTATTTCTGACGGAGTTACAAGCATTGGGGACTGGGCTTTTTCCGACTGCAGCGGTCTTACCTCCGTTGCCATTGGAAACAGCGTGACAAGCATTGGAAGTGATGCTTTTAGTGGCTGCCCTGTACTTACTTCGGTACGTTCTATCGCCACTATACCGCCATCCCTAAGCAGTGGTAGTTTTAATGTGAATACGGATACTTTATATGTACCTGCCGCTTCATGGAGCGACTACAATAATAAGGACGAATGGAAAAATGCATTTGACAGAATAGCAACAATAAGGATAGGCTCTGGCTCCCAAGCATCGCCATACCTGATTTCCGGCAAAGCAGACATGGCAACATTGGCAGCGGAGGTAGCGAGTGGAAATTCATATTCCGGCAAGTACTTTTTATTGACAAGCGACCTTACCGGTGACGATGCAGTAACCACCTCTGTCGGCTCTGATTATTACAATTCTTTTGATGGAATATTCGATGGCGGAGGACATATAATCGAAGTGAACAATGCCTGCGGCGTGTTTGGATATGTAGCCGATGCCACCATCCGGAACTTGGGCGTAAGCGGAACGGTTTCCACCACCGCCTCTAACTCTTTTACCGGAGGCATTTGTGCACAAGCAGAAAGATCAACAATACAGTATTGCTTTAATTCGGCAAGCGTTACCGCTACCAATGCTCAGACTTCGGGTGGCATTTGCGGACAGGCTGTTTCAAGTACAATTTCTAATTGCTACAATTTTGGCACTATCACAATTACAGGTTGGGGCAACCCATCTGCCGGTGGTATTTGTGGCGACCCTTCTGAAACCGCTGTTTCTAATTGCTATAATTTAGGGGCAATTTCGGCATCACCTAACGGAGTAGGAGAAACCGCGGTCGGCGGAATTTCAGGAGGTGGAAACGACCACTCTGTAACCAATTGTTTTGCCGCAAATATAGCTTTAACTGCAACTGCGGGCGGTGCTATTGGGCGCATAAGTGCTAATAATTACAGAAGCGCGGTTAGCAACTGTTACGCGCTGTCCACAATGACTGCTAACGGCGTAATAGCAAAGAATAATGTCAATGGTGAAAATGGCACCGACGCAGCGTTATCCTCTTTCAAATCCCAATCATGGGTTACGGCGAATTTAGGCTGGGATTTCAATACCATTTGGAGGATGGGCAATAACGGTTTCCCTGTATTGAAGGTGTTTGGCGCAAGGAATGACCTCGACATAGCCATTACAGAACCTCCCGCCCCGCCCCCCACTACCTACACGGTAACGTTTGATACCAACGGCGGCAGCGATGTTACCCCGCAGCAGGTAGAAGAAAATGCAACAGTCACCCGCCCCGACGACCCAATCCTCACGGGCTACACCTTTGAAGGATGGTACTATTTTGACTATGGCGATGCAACATTCGATTTCGACACTCCGATAACGGGTGATATAACACTTACAGCGCAGTGGACAGAAACATCTTCCGCCATAGAAACGATTACCGCTAAATTGCAAGTTTATCCCAACCCCACCACCGACGTGGTGCACATCAAAAACGCCAACGGCGCAGAGGTGAAAGTATATAACCACATCGGGATATTACTACACCGCACCAATGAAAGCCGCATAGATTTGTCAGCCTATCCGAACGGTGTTTATCTGCTGCGCGTAGGTGGGCAGACTTTGAAGGTGGTGAAAAAATAATCTGAACCACGATTTTCATAAGATTTTCAAGATTAACAGGATTAAAATCGTGTAAATCTTGAAAATCTTATGAAAATCCCAGTTCAGACAAAATTGCAGTAGAGACGCGGCGCGCCACGTCTGTACAGACAAGAGGATTGGCAGGATTATCAAAAATCCTGTCAATCCTTGTTTATTCAAAAAAAGTTGTAACTTTGCGCCCGAGTCATCTGCGGACATTTCTGCCCTGCCCTGCGGGATATGGAGAAATTGCACACACAAAGATGTGATAAAAAAAGAGAATTGAACGGTTGTACAATAAATAAGGTATAATATGTCAAAAATAGGAGTTTTTGTTTGTCATTGCGGCGAAAATATTGGTGCCACTGTGGATTGCGAGCACGTTGCGAAGGAGGCGTTGAACATTGAGGGGGTGGCGTTGGCTACCAACTATAAATATATGTGTTCTGAGCCGGGGCAAGCCATGATTAAGGATGCCATTCGCGAGAAAGGTTTGGATGGCGTGGTGGTGGCTGCTTGTTCGCCGCGAATGCACGAGCCTACTTTTCGCAAGGCTTGTGCCGAAGCCGGGCTCAACCCGTTTATGTGCGAAATTGCCAACATCCGCGAACATTGCTCGTGGGTGCACGAGAAGGGCGATGCCACTACGGACAAGGCGTTGGATTTGGTGCGCATGTTGGTGGAAAAGGTCAAATACGACAAGCCTTTAAAGCCCATCAAAGTGCCGATTACGAAAAAAGCGTTGGTCATCGGCGGCGGCATTGCCGGCATACAGGCGGCGTTGGACATTGCCGATGCCGGGCAGAAGGTCATTCTCGTGGAGCGCGACCCGTCTATTGGCGGGCACATGTCGCAACTTTCGGAAACGTTTCCCACGCTCGACTGCTCGCAATGTATCCTCACGCCGCGCATGGTGGAAGTGGCGCAGCATCCGAATATCACGCTCCACACCTACGCTGAATTGGAAAAGTTGGAGGGCTTCATCGGCAATTTCACGGCAACCATTCGCCTGAAAGCCAAGAGTGTTGATTTCAAAACCTGCACCGGTTGCGGAGCCTGCACGCTGAAATGTCCGAGCAAGAAAATCCCCAGCGAGTTTAACGAAGGTTTGGGGATGCGCACTGCTATCTATACACCTTTCCCACAGGCAGTTCCGAACAAGCCTATCATCGACCGTGCGAATTGCCGCTACTATCAGACGGGCAAGTGTCAGGTTTGTCAAAAAATATGCCCTACGGGTGCCATTGAGTTCGACAAGCCGGACGAATTTATCACCGAAGAGGTGGGTGCTATTGTGCTTGCCACCGGATTTGATGTGTTGAAACCCGATTTTTTCCCCGAATATGGCTATGGCAAATATGCCGATGTGCTCACCGGCTTGCAATTTGAGCGTTTGGCTTCGGCTTCGGGACCCACTTTGGGCGAGATACGCCGTCCGTCGGATGGCACCGTTCCCAAGAAAATTGTGTTTATAGCCTGCGCAGGGTCGCGCGACCCCGCCAAGGGCATTCCCTATTGCTCCAAGATTTGCTGTATGTACACCGCCAAACATGCGATGCTGTATCAACACAAAGTGCACGATGGCGAATCGTATGTTTTCTACATGGACGTGCGGGCGGGTGGCAAAAACTACGAGGAGTTTGTGCGTCGCGCCATCGAAGAAGACGGTGCCAACTATGTGCGCGGACGAGTGGCGCGGGTGTACGAAAAAAACGGCAAGTTGATAGTCTGTGGGGTAGATACCCTGATGGGTGCCGAACAGGTGGAGATAGAAGCCGACATGGTGGTGCTTGCTTCAGCGGGCGTTTCCAACTGCGGCGCGGAAGAGTTGGCGCAAAAGTTGCACGTGTCCTACGACCCCTACAAGTTCTTCGCCGAAGCCCACCCAAAATTGAAACCGGTGGAAACAAACACCGCAGGCATCTACCTGTGCGGAGCCTGCCAAGCCCCCAAAGACATTCCCGACACGGTGAGCACGGCATCGGGCGCAGCAGCAAAGGTCATCGGACTGTTTTCCAACGCCGAGCTGACCCGCGAGCCAACCATTGCAGTGGTCAATGATTCCAATTGCGTGGGCTGCTTCATGTGCCAAACAGCCTGCCCCTATCAAGCCATTGAATGTGAGGAAATTAAGAACCGCGCAGGCGAAGTAATCAGGAAGGTAGCGAAAGTCAACCCCGGCTTGTGTCAAGGCTGTGGCACCTGCGTGTCTTTCTGCCGCTCCAAATCCATTGATATGCAAGGGTTTTCTAATGAGCAGATATTTGCGGAAGTAATGTCTTTTTAGAGTTTAGTTATTAGAGTTTAGAGTTTAGATGTTAGAGTTTAGTTATTAGAGTTTAGAGTTTAGATGTTGGTGGGCAATGGGTAGCGTCAAAAAACAGTTCGATATTATAGGCATGAGTTGCGCTGGGTGTGTTGCTCATGTGGAACATAGCGTGGCTCGGTTGGGTGGCGTGCTGTTGGTGCAAGTTAATTTGCTGACTCACAGTATGATGGTTGAGTTTGATACGGCGCAAATCACTGTCAATGCCATTGAGCAGGCTGTGTTTGATGCGGGCTACCGAGCGCGTGTTCGTCCTGCCGATGTTCGCTTTGCCGATGCTCGTGCTGCGAAAAGCGGCGGCATTGATTTTGTGCGGCAGGAGCAGCGTGCTATGCGGCGGCGTTGGTGGGTGTCGTTTGCGTTTTTGTTGCCGTTGCTCTATGTTTCGATGGGCGATATGCTGTTTGGGCATGGGGGTGTACCCGCTGTTTTGCATGAGAATTTTTGGCTTCAGTTGGTGCTTGTTGTGCCCGTCGTCATTGTCAATCGCAATTATTTTGTGGGCGGGTTCAGGGCTTTGTTTCGGTTCGCGCCCAACATGGATTCGCTGATTGCTGTGGGGTCGTCTGCTGCCCTCGCGTATGGGCTTATATATAATGGTGTGTATTTTGAGTCGGCGGCTACCATTTTGTCGTTGGTCACGTTGGGCAAATATCTTGAGAGCCGTTCCAAAAGTCGCACGTCTGCCGCCATCACCAAGTTGTTGGATTTAGCACCCAAAACAGCCATTGTCGTTCGAGGCGACAGGGAGCAGGAAGTGCCTGTTGAGGATGTTGTGGTGGGCGATTTGCTGCTGGTGAAGCCCGGACAGCACATTCCGGTGGATGGCACGGTGGCACAGGGCAATGCCACGATTGACGAATCGGCACTCACGGGCGAAAGCATGCCTGTGTATAAGCAGGTGGGCGATACGGTGTTTTCGGCAACGTTCAACAAAACGGGTGCGTTCTTTTTTCGGGCTACCAAAGTGGGCAAAGACACAACCCTTTCGCACATCGTTGCGCTGGTCGAGGAAGCCTCCGCCTCCAAAGCACCTATTTCGAGATTAGCCGATAAAATCAGCCGCGTTTTTGTACCGGTGATTATCGGCATTGCTGTTTTTGCGGCTGTGGGGTGGTTTATTGCCGGTTATTCGTTCGATTTCGCGCTGTCGATTGGCATTGCCGTGTTGGTGATTTCCTGCCCTTGTGCGTTGGGGTTAGCCACGCCGGTCGCCATCATGGTTGGCACGGGCAAAGGCGCGGAGCACGGCATTTTGTTCAAATCGGCAGAAGCGTTTGAAAAAGCGGTTAAAATAGACACGGTCGTACTCGACAAAACGGGCACCGTCACCGAAGGGAAACTGCGCGTGACCGATATTTACACCAATGGGATGCCTGAGAATGAGGTGTTGAGCCTCATCGCCTCGCTCGAACGGTATTCGGAGCATCCGTTGGCGGCGGCTGTGCTGCAGGAAGCAAGGCAGCAGTTCATTGATACGGAGGGGGTTGCGGGTCAAGCCCGCAATGACGAGTCGCTTGACGAGTCGCTTGGCAGGTCGCTTGACAGGTCGCTTGACAGGGCTTTTGACAGTGCTCTCTTGCTTGCGGTTGCAAATTTTCAGGCATTGCCCGGATTAGGCATTGAAGGGCGCATCCAAAACCGCCTGTATTGTGCAGGAAGCCATAAATTGATGGCGCAACGCGGCATTGATACAAGCCATTTCACCACCCGCTTTGAAACGCTTGCAGCCGAAGGCAAAACGCCGTTGTTTCTTGCCGACGAGCACACCGCAATAGGTTTACTCGCCGTTGCCGACACACTGAAGCCCACCAGCAGACAGGCGGTAGAGCAACTCTACGCGATGGGCATGGACGTTATCATGCTGACGGGCGACAATCGACAAACGGCAACTGCCATTCAACGCGAAGCAGGCATACAAAGCCTGATTGCCGAAGTGCTGCCGCAAGAGAAAGACCGCGAAATTGTGCGCCTGCAAGCAACAAACCGAAGCGTGGCGATGGTCGGCGACGGCATCAACGATGCGCCCGCCCTGATGCGTGCCGATTTGGGCATTGCCATCGGCAGCGGCACAGACATTGCCGTAGAGTCGGCAGATATTGTGCTGATGCGCAGCGACTTACTCGATGCCGTAGCTGCATTTCGCTTGAGCCAAGCAGTGATGCGCACAATAAAGCAAAACCTATTTTGGGCATTTTTCTACAACATAATAGGCATCCCGCTGGCAGCAGGTGCATTCTATCCCCTGTTTGGCTGGACGCTCAACCCGATGATTGCCGCGCTGGCAATGAGTTTCAGCTCTGTGACTGTGGTGCTGAATGCGCTGAGGTTGAACAAATTGGAAAACAATGGCTTAAAGTCAAATGAACTCAAATTAGCGGAGATGGTTATAGAAGAAAATGCTGAAATAATACAAGAGAATTGGAAAAAGTTTTTTGACAAGTAATTTGGGAAAAAGATGGAAATTAAAGTATCTAAAATATGGGTTGATGATAAATCGGTTTGCATCCAAACCGTTGGAGGGGAAGTATTTTGTGAATATTTTGAAAATTATCCCCGTTTGTGTCATGCTACACCGGAGCAACGAGCAAATTTTGAATATAATAACATAGGAATCCGCTGGGAAGAATTAAACGAAGATTTCAGTTTTAATGGATTTATGAACAAAAAATGCTGAAAATTGCATTATTCAAATATTAGTTGTACCTTTGCACCCAGATACCGGAAGGTATTCCGGGGAGATGGGTAACCATCGCCCCCCCAGGGGAAAGCAGCTCAGGTAGTTTTCCCTTTTCCTTTGAATACCAGCCTTAATTTATCCACATCATACCGCTTTATCTCTCCGGTATAAAAACGAATAATAATCGTTGTCAGGGTCTTAGCCCTCCCATCTTGCAAGGCAGCTTTTAATCCCGCCCACACATCAGTCATTGCATAGTTTTTATCAAGGTAGATTAATGCTTCCGGAACCTTTTGCTCTGATGCCGACTTGATAGAAGCCTGTATCGCATTTTTTCCGTTTTCGGTAACCGGTATTTTTGGGTTAATGGACAAAATTCAGGCTGGAAGTAGTGATAACTAATTGGAATACATATCTTTGCAAGCATTTAGAGACATGAGTAAAAAATTTGCATTTATTGCGGGTCGAAAACGACCAAGAAAAACGG
>BNTU01000003.1 GCA_025996835.1 Bacteroidia bacterium | reverse complement strand
TACCCCTGTTCGGCGTAGGCTCTGCCTACGTCGTATTAAACGCAAGGCTCCAGCCTTGCCTAAACATCCATCCCTATTTTTCATATATTCGTTCATAATTTATCGTAAACTACGCAAATGGATATGATTGCTCATTATCACAAAGGCATAGATTTCTAAACCCTTGTGTTGCTGACAAAAACGAAGACTATCTATCACTATGTCGCGATAAATCTGCCGAGTGAATAAATCCACCCAGCGGACAATCTGAAAAGTTACATAATGCAACTCGTCTTGTTCTGATATTTTATAGCCTGTACTCATATATTCTTCTCTTTTATTATTGCAAATTTGTTATTGCAAGGCTGGAGCCTTGCTTTTAATCCAACGTAGGCAGAGCCTACGCTGAACTGGGGTTATTCACCACTTTTCAGCCCACCGCTGCCATAGTTATATTTTTTTTATTCTCCAGCCAATAGCAATGCTTGTGCATATAATTCGGCGGAAATTCTTATGTTGGATTGCTTCAATATATTCAGTAATGGTTTGATGCTTGTTATCAATCCTTTTTGTTTGGACAACAGCAAGATACCTAAAGTTCCATGTTCGGCGTAGGCTCTGCCTACGTCGTATTAAACGCAAGGCTCCAGCCTTGCAACAAGCCGTAAGGCTTGTATTTTTCGCCTTTTTTTTCATATTCGCTATTCATTTTTATATCTAATTTATTATCTATCATTTCTTTATGCAAATTTTTCGCCTCTGCCGCAAGGCTGGAGCCTTGCTTTTAATCCAACGTAGGCAGAGCCTACGCTGAACCGGAGAACTATCGCAAATGACAATCATTGCTAAAACTGTTTTAATTCGTTTGCCAATTCTTCGGCACGATAGTCGATTACCGGAACTCCCGACCCTGTTAGAAACGACATAAACTCATAAATATTTGTCCCACTCAATTCAGCAGACTGACTTAATGTTAATTTCCCCTCCTGATACAATTTTGAGCCATACACTTTCCGCATAGCCGTTAAAATTTCTTCTGTATCCATATTCATGGAAATCAATAATTTATCCGATAAAGACATCTTTAATTGTTTCATATTTGTACCTGTTTATTGTGTCGGCAAAGTTACGCTTTTTATTCTAATAACGCAAATTATAACTCATAACGGGGTGCACGACAAATTTTCCTTTCGGAATTGTACACGGGAATATATGGCTTTTGTAGCCCGTAGGGCTATCTACTAATGGGAAAGTAAAAAAGGGAAATTTGTCGTGCACCCCCATTGGCAGGATTTTAGGAATCCTGCCAATCCTTTAATCCTGTAAATCCTGATTCAGATTTTGCCATATTAAAAAAAAAGACTAATTTTGTGCGCCGAAAATAACGCATCTTACGAAAAAATATAAACATTTAAATACATATTTACAAAAAATGGCAACATTAGATTTGAGCAAGTACGGCATCAACAAGGACATTCCTGTTGTGTATAACCCGTCTTATGAGGAGCTTTTTCAAGCCGAAATCGACCCTGCAAATCAGGGCTTCGAGAAAGGCACAGTAACAACTACCGGCTCGGTGAGCGTGGACACGGGTAAATTTACCGGTCGTTCGCCCAAAGACCGCTTTATCGTGAAAGACAAAACGTCTGAAAACACGATTTGGTGGGACGGTAACATCAACAAACCCACCACGCCGGAGGTTTGGAAAGACTTGAAAGCCAACACTATCAAGCAATTGAACACGGCGAAAAAATTGTATGTGGTGGATGCCTACTGCGGCACCAACGAAGACACGCGTATGAAGGTGCGTTTCATCGTGGAAGTGGCTTGGCAGGCGCATTTTGTGACCAATATGTTTATCCGCCCGTCGCACTACGAATTGGCGAACTACGGCGAGCCTGATTTCGTGGTCTTCAACGGTTCAAAAACCACCGACCCCGATTGGCAAAAGCATGATTTGAACTCCGAAGTGTATGTGCTGTTCAACCTCACCGAACGCGAACAAATCATCGGCGGCACATGGTACGGCGGCGAAATGAAAAAAGGGATGTTCTCTATGCAGAACTATTACCTGCCCCTGCGCGGCATCGCCTCTATGCACTGCTCGGCAAACGTGGGCAAAGACGGCGACGTAGCCATCTTCTTCGGCTTGTCGGGAACAGGCAAAACGACCCTCTCGGCTGACCCGAAACGCTATTTGATTGGCGACGACGAACACGGCTGGGACAACAACGGCGTATTCAACTACGAAGGTGGCTGCTACGCCAAAGTAATCGACCTGAGCAAGGAAAACGAGCCGGACATCTGGCGCGCCATCCGCCGCGATGCCCTCTTGGAGAACGTGACGGTGAAAGCCGACGGCACACCCGACTATTCCAAAGAAGCCTCGAAGACGGAAAACACCCGCGTGTCGTATCCGATTTACCACATCAACAAGATTGTGTTGCCTTCCCGTGCCGGTCACGCGAAGAAAATCATCTACCTGAGTGCGGATGCCTTCGGCGTGTTGCCTCCCGTATCTATTTTGGACGAAAAATCGGCTCAATACCACTTCCTGTGCGGCTACACCTCCAAGTTGGCGGGCACCGAACGCGGCATCACCGAGCCTGTTCCATCGTTCTCACCGGCATTCGGCGAAGCGTTTCTGACCTTGCACCCGACCCAATACGCCGGCGTGTTGGCAAAGAAAATGAAGGAACACGGTGCAAAAGCCTATCTGGTGAACACCGGTTGGAACGGCACCGGCAAACGTATCTCCTTGAAAGACACGCGCGCCATCATCGACGCCATCATCGACGGCTCCATCGAAAAAGCCCCGACCATCAAAGTGCCAATCTTGAATTTGGTTGCTCCAAAAACATTGCCGGGCGTTTCCGACATCCTCGACCCGCGCACCACTTACGGCGCAAACGTGGCAGAATGGGAAACGAAAGCGAAGTCGCTGGGCGCAAAATACATCAAGAACTTTGAACAATACCTGCCGGAAGGCAAGGATTTGATTCCTTCAGGTCCGCAGTTGTAATCAGGGGATTGCGGGTTGAGCCTGCAATGACAATTGTAGGGGCGCGATTTATCGCGCCCCTTTTATCGTGCCCTTTTTCATTCATCTTTTTCATTTATCTTCCTCAAAATCAAGGCAAAAGAAAAAGGAAATTCTCCCGAATTCCCTAGATCAATCTTTATTAACCTTAAATTTAATACTATTATGAAAAAACTACGCGCAAAGGTACGGCATATTTTGATACAATCCAAATGTTTTTTACACAAAAATGTTTAATTTAATGTTAAATATCATTATTTTTGTTCAATTTGTTGCATTATTTCAAACAATTCGTCCAGAGTGTTAGCGCGAAGCATCGCTATTCGGGTGGGTTTGAAGTCGGGAATGCCCTTGAAAAGGGGGCTGGCGGCAATGTGGCGGCGGCTGTGCAAAATGCCGCGCCGTTCGTCTAATCGTTCGACACTTTCGCGGATTTGTCGCTGCAAAATTGACAAATAGTCTGCAAATGTTTGTTTTTCGGGCATTTCGCCGTGTTTCAGGTAGTGCTTCACCTCCCGAAAAATCCATGGTGCGCCGATGCTGCCGCGACCAATCATCACCGCATCCACGCCGTAGCGGTCGAATGCCTGTTTTGCCTTTTGGGGCGAGGTGATGTCGCCGTTGCCGATGATGGGAATTTGCATTCGCGGGTTGTTTTTTACTTCGCCAATCAGTGTCCAGTCGGCTTCTCCGGTGTACATTTGGGCGCGAGTTCGTCCGTGAATAGTGAGTGCCGCAATGCCGCAATCCTGCAATTTTTCTGCTAAATCTACGATGATTTTGTTGTCGTTATCCCACCCCAGACGTGTTTTGACTGTTACCGGAACATTCACCGCCTTGACAACCGCCGCCGTAATCGCCACCAATTTGTCGGGCGTGCGCAGCATCCCCGAACCGGCACCCTTGACAGCCACTTTTTTGACCGGACAACCAAAATTCAGGTCGATAACGTCCGGATGCGCCGCTTCGCAAATCTGCGCCGCCTCCACCAACGGCTCCACCTCCCGACCATAAATTTGCATCGCCACGGGGCGTTCCGCGTTCGACACATCTAACTTGCTCTCTGTCTTGCTAATATGCCTAATCAGCGCATCGCTCGAAATAAATTCTGTGTAAACCATATCCGCACCAAACTCCTTGCACAGCAGGCGAAAAGCAATGTCAGTCACATCCTCCATCGGTGCCAAAAACACGGGATAATCGTCAAACGTCAGGTTTCCTATTGTCATCTGTCTATGCGTTTTTGCTAAATTCCGCTATTATTCTTCCCTAATCGCATCAATCGCCTTGATTTTCAAAGCACGAACAGTGGGGATGGCTCCTGCAATTAAGCCGCTGATTAGCAATATGATGGAGGCAACTATGGCTGTCCAGAAGCCTACGCGCGGCTCGGCAATGAACATATTTTCGGCTTGCTGCACCCAATATACATCGGCGATGTGCAGCGTCAATACCCCTAATGCCAAGCCTAAGATGCCGGCGAGTGCCGTCAGGAGCAGACTTTCCGACATGATTTGCGCTATGATTGTGAGGGGCTTCGCCCCCAGTGCGCGGCGCACACCTATTTCTTTGGTGCGCTCCTTCACCGTAACCATCATGATGTTGCTCACGCCCACGATACCGGCTATCAGGGTGCCGGAGCCTACTATCCATATCAGGATGGCGATGCCGATAAACAGGGCATCGAACATGGCAAACTGTTCGCCCATATTGAAGCCCCAGAGGGCTTGTTGGTCGGTTGGTGCGATGTCGTGATGCGCTTTGAGCAGCGATTTCATCTGGTCTTCCACAATTTTGACGGGGATACTGCCCTTTGCCGTGGCTGCCAGCATGTGGATGACATCGCCCTGATTGTTAATCTGTTGCATCGTAGTGAACGGGATGCCGATGGATTCGGACGTGCGCCCGTTGAAACTCATGTCTTCCACGCCTTTTGCCACGCCAATTACCTGATAATAAATGCCATTGACCCGTATATATTTGCCAAGCGGATTGCCTTTGGTTGGGAAAAGTTCCTCGTAGACTTTCACGCCGATGACGCAAACTTTGCGGTGCTGCTTAATGTCGATGTCGTTGATAAATCGTCCGTGTGTGAGAAATTGGTTCTCGATATATTCGTAGTTGGAATGCAAACCGCGCACGTTGTGTGTGCCGGCATTGTCGCCGTAAACCACATTATTGTCGGTGCGTGCACCAAACAGCAGTGGCGACAGCACATCCAATTCAGGGATGGATTTCGTCAAGATGTCTAAATCAGGGTTGCGTATGTTCCACTGTCGCCCCTTCTGGAAGCCTTTATAAGGCTCGCCGGTGGTGCTGCTGCCCATGATGCAACAGTTGGTGGCGAAGCCTTCGATGCCCTGAAACATCCCCCGCTGCATCCCTTCGCCAAAGCCCATCATCACTATCAACATGAAAATGCCCCAAAACACGCCGAACCCTGTCAGGAAGCTGCGCACCTTGTTACGGGTAATTGTAACCCATATCTCTTCAAACCTATCAATATCAAACATTTTCTATCAGTTTCCAGTTACCAGTTTCCAGTTACCAATGACCATTGGACTGGTAACTGGTAACTGATAACTGGTAACTGTTTATTCGTTTCTCATTGCTTCCACGGGTGATACACTCACGGCTTTCCACGCCGGGAAATAGCCTGCCACTAATCCTGAAAATACCAACACCAACATCGCTCCAACGGCTACGGAAACGTCTATCGTGGGGCTTTGAATCGGGGATTCGGGGATGTTTTCCAACACGCCGCTCACTAATTCGCCCAAGCCTACGCCCAAAAACATCCCCAAGTAGCCGAAAACGGAGGTGATAAACACCGATTCCAGCAGGATGCCGCTCAGTATCGCGCGGGGCTTGGCACCCAAGGCTTTGCGAATACCTATCTCGCGGGTGCGCTCTTTGACGGTGATGAGCATGATGTTGCTCACGCCGATGATACCCGCTATGAGCGTGCCGATGCCGATTATCCAGATGAATGCCGACAAGCCGTTGAAAATGCCAATAAACTGCAAATAGTTTTGCAACTGGTTCCACATGCCGATGGCGCGCTTGTCTTTGGGGTCGTAACGATGCACCTTGGCGAGTTGCTCCCGAAACCGCTCCTCGAATTGTTTGTTGGCTTCCTCGGTGTCTAAACCTTTGACAGTGAACGCAATATCTCCGGGCGACCGTGAGCCTCTGTCGTACAGTGTTTTACCTGTCGTGTAGGGGATGTAGGCTTTGGCATTATTGCCCCACGATTTTTCTTCAAAAACACCTATCACCGTGTAACTTATATAACTTGCTCCCCCTCCGTACTGGAATTTTTTCCCTACCGGATTTTCATCTTTGAAAAGCACCTCGCGCAGTCGGGCGTTGATGACTGCCACTTTTCGCTTCTCCCTCATATCCAAGTCGTTGAGCCATCGCCCCTGCCCGTCTTTTATCTTGATGCCGTTGATTCTCATGTATTCGGGCGTGACTCCGTTGAAGCCGCACGCTGTACTAAATGTTTCATAACTGGCTGTGAGCCCGACATCCATTATGGGAACTATCTCGTCGGCTTCGGGCACTTTATGTTTGAGTAGAGGAACATCTTTGTCTTCATCCAAGTCGATACGGCGATTTTTTGGCAACCCCTCATACGGCACCGACATCCGGCGACCCCAATACTGCACACTATTGACAGAGCGCGACCCAAACTGCTTCAACATCCCATTGCGCAGTCCATTGCCGGCAGACAAAAGGATGCAAAACATAAAAATGCCCCACGAGATAGCAAACCCTGTGAGAAACGTCCGCATCTTGTTCTTTTGTATCGTGCTAAATATCTCAATCCAACTTTCCCTGTCAAACATCTTTTTTAGTTATTAGTTATTAGAGTTTAGAGTTTAGTTTTTTTTATTGCGGGCTTGACCCGCAATCCCTTGTTCGTTATCTACTATCCTTTCAATTACACCGTCTTTCAGATAAATAATCCGGTCTGTGGCATCTGCTACGCTTTGTTCGTGGGTGACTATTATCATTGTCATGCCTGTTCTGTTTACTTCGCGTAGTAATTGTATTACTTCTTCGGATGTTTTGCTGTCTAATGCTCCTGTGGGCTCGTCGGCGAGAATTACTTTTGGCTTGGCTATTAGGGCGCGGGCTATGGCTATGCGTTGTTTTTGTCCGCCTGAGAGTTCGTTGGGGAGGTGGTGTGCCCACTCTTTTAAGCCTAATCGGTCGAGGTATTCCAATGCGGTGGCGTTGCGTTGCTTGCGGTTCACTCCCTGATAGTAGAGCGGCAGAGCCACGTTTTCTACCGCGTCTTTGTAGCTGATGAGGTTGAACGACTGGAAGATAAAGCCTATCATCTTGTTGCGCACCTCAGCAGCCCGCGTTTCGCTCAAGTCCTTCATCAACTGACCGTTGAGATAGTATTCCCCGGTGTCGTAGGTGTCCAAAATGCCCAAGATATTGAGCAAAGTGGATTTTCCCGACCCCGACGCACCCATAATCGACACCATCTCGCCACGCTTGATGTCGAGATTTATCCCTTTCAGCACGTGGAGCGGTGTGCCGGTGTTGTATGTCTTGTTTATGTTGTTTAATTTAATCATTTAACAATAAAATATCGTGCCATAATTTGCTTTTTTGGTGCAAAGGTAGTAAATAGTTATGAGTTATGAGTTATGAATTATGAGTTGGAAATTAAGCATCTCATCTTAAAATAATCCTTTTTCAGCCATCTTGCAAACATAGGGTCTTGAATGACAATGCGTTGTGCATTCACATCAATGATTTCTTTCGACAGCAGTGCTTCTCTGATTTTAATAACATTGCCGGATGTTCCCAATTTGTATTTTTCCAAAACTTCTTGCGAACTTAAAGCCGTTTCGCCGGATACAACCGCCTTTAGAAAATCAATTTGCTTGTTGCCAAGTGATTCTATCAAGCCCACAAAAAGCAAACTCAACTGATTGATAATACCTTCATAAGCCTCCATAATGATGCTCTCATTGCAATGTTTGTCGGTTCGCAGCCACGCTTGCTGGGCTAACTGCTGCACGTAATAGGAGTGATTTTCAACTAATTGGGCTAACATCCGGGCATCGTGTTTCGTGATTTTTTTCCCTGTTTCCAGAAATCGTTTGTGTATGAAATTTGCCCAAACAATATTACTGATTTTTTCCAAAAACATAATATCTCCAAATTTGTAAAATGGCATCGAAGGGTTTGAAAAAATATCTAACAACATGTGCCGCTTGCTTCCATAAAGGCAATAGCTAACATGTTGATGCTTTTGCCAATGCGAACGTAATTTGCGTTGAAAAGCCAGTGGATTTTCAAATTCATTAATGCTTTGGAATTCATCGATACAAACAACGATACGCACTTTTTTTGCTTTGGCAATGGTTTCTGCGAGGTCTAAAATGACATCCACATTTTTATCCAACTCTGCCCAACTGATGCCAAATGAAATTTCTGACACAGAATCCGGAGAAAATGATATTTTGGGCAATAAATGTGAAAGAAACTGTTTGGCATTTTCTGCTAATTCTTCCCATTTGTTGGAGGTAGATTGCAAAACGGCTTGCGCTAAGGATAAATAAAAATCCATTTCACTTTTTACATTGAAAATGTCTAACACACAGACTTTTACGCTTTTATTCTCTGTCATTATCGTTTGTGCCACACTGTGTACCAATGAGGTTTTTCCCCACCGTCTGGGTGAGATAATGATAGTGTTGATAAGCGACTCAAAATTTTGACGCAAGCGTTTACGCTCTGCCTCTCTGCCGGTAAAGTTCTTTGTATCAGCAATTTTGCCAAAAACAAAAGGTGCATTCTCTTTCATAAAAATAATTTTCTGCAAAGGTAAGTGTTTTTTTTCAACTTACCAAATAGTAAGTTACTATTTGGTAACTTACCTTTTAGTAAGTTACTGTTTGGTAACTTACCTTTTAGTAAGTTACTATTTGGTAACTTACCTTTTAGTAAGTTACTATTTGGTAACTTACCTTTTAGTAAGTTACTATTTGGTAACTTACCTTAAAAAATCGGCGGGCAAGCATACTTTTATTTTTCCAATTGGTTGATAATCTTTTGTATTTCGTGTTATGATAACATCGAAATCATTTGCAATTGCGGATTGTGCCTGAACAGCATCCTCAAAATCATCCCAACCGGAGTATAGCGCATTGAGAACAATGTTTTTGTCAACACCTACAATGTCAACGATTCCGATTAATTCCTGCAAAAAAGCTAATGCCTTGTCTTTGCCCTCATCTTTTCGTAGCAGATAAAATACATCCGTAACAATCGTTGCCGATATATACCCCTGCACTTTTTGTTCACTGATTTTTTTGAAAATATTGACCGCATCTTGATAAAACGGTTGCCTTTTTAACGCAATGTCTATGATAACATTTGTATCTATCAATGCTTTTATCATTTGTGTTTTTCCTTTAAATATTTATACTTGGCATTATCTAATTCTTCATCTGTCATGTCTTTGAAAGCTCCGGACCATGTTTCAAGAAAATGTTCTACTGCTGTTTGTTTCCTTTGGATGGGCTGCGCTTTGGGGACAATAATCACTTCCACATCCATATTGAATAGTTGCGGCTCATAGGGGAGCGATATTATCCCCGCTTCTGAAATCTTTGTGTCGTATTTATAGGCTTGCATAACGTTTTTTTTTACTATTACGGAACAAATATTACCACAATATATTTTTCAACCGTGATAAAGCCATTGGATACTTGTGCCCGAAGATGCAATCCTTCGGGTGAGGAGCCGATAGGACCGTACCCCATAGGTCCATTGGGGTCGGGATATGCTCTTGTCCAAACACCCACAAGACTAACTCCAAAACTAAAACTTGCTGCATATTGCAAATCGACCGATGCCGGTGTTAACCATACCAATATTGAATTGTTCGAAGAACCTATCGTCTTCGGGTCCCACCTTACCGTAACCACAGGCAAATTGCTATTAAGTAGAGGATTAACCACCTTCAGAGTGTCATTGCCCCAAGTGTGAATCCCTATCCCCCCCGACGGTATAGTAACCTCAAACTCTATTTTTACCGAATCTACATTCGCCTGCTGAACTATAATTTTGCGCGTTAATCGACCCGCTTTAACGGTGATTTCGGCGGTGCGAATATCTGTTGGGTCTGTTGTTACACCTGCTTGATAGGAATCTACATGAAATCTCCACACACGTCCTCCTGTTGTTGAACTATCGCCTGCTGATGTTAATGAGTTCAACCAGGTCACATCTGTGCCTGATGGGTCTTTGATTGATGTTATTTTCCATCCATCAGGGAAGTTGGTTTTTATAGTTACGGCTGCTGAATCTAATGCCTCTTTTGAAAACTTAAATGAGTTTTGTGTGACCGCCAAAAAGTATTGGTCATTCATCACTACATCATCGTTGGGATCGCCTGTGTCATCCCAATTCAGAACATCGGCTTCAATGCTTGCTGACTTTGCTGCAAAAGCTTGGTCTTTGGTGTCGTAGCCGGGTCCGTTGACGGCTATTATCTTTACTTTATATTGATGATTGCGCAAAATGTCGCGGTATTTGTGATTGACGCTGTCAACGAAATCCACGCGATAGTAGGTCGTTGTTGCACCTCCGCTGTATCTGCCTCCAATCACCAAACACGTTGCGTCCGCATGACTGTTACCACCAAGTGGGGAGCCTGCCGTTTCAAAGGTGTAAATGGCACCTTCAATTTTATTAGTACTAGTCGGGCTATAGTCGATGGGGATGAGGTTTTTAGTTACTCCGGCGGGGATGCTCGCAGTTGTTACACTGTCTTTGTTGCTCACGTTTTTAACAACACTGTCGGGCACTACCTGCCCTGTTGTATTGGTGTTGTAGAGCCAAACAACATCAAGGCTGAATGTTGCCGCAGTAGCAGAGGCAGAGGCATCCACATCAATGCGTGCCACCATGCGGAGTAAGTTAATAGTATCTTTGTAAGCACCCTTTTGCGTTTGTGCAATGGTGACAATGCCGCTTTCGCCCCACATGGGAAATCTTCTGAAATCAGCGATACCTTCGGCATTCCACTTTCCATTATTTCCTGCAATCAAGTTGGTGAGGTCTGATTTGTTATGGATGTTGAAATTTTGGATTATGTTCGTTGTGTCAAAATTGGCTATGACTACAAACTGTTGCGCAATGTCCGGCTTAACTACCGTTACAATTTTAGTCCCGTCAACCGTTATGTTAGCCTTGTAAAGGAGTGTATCATTCGCCGCATCAAAAGCCAACACACTGATGCTGTCCCTGTGCAATGCTTTTTCTTCCGTCTGTCCTATTGCCCGCAATGCCGTTTGCATTTGACCGGAGATATTCAAAGTGATATGCACCTCCGCTTCGCCTTCCTTCAAGGGGAGGGAGGGATGGTCGGAATCGACTGTGTCTTGACAGCCTGAAAAAACCAATGCGCCTGAGAGCATCAAGCTCCACGCACTTTTGAAAATACCATTTATTCGTTTCATATTCGCCTTTATATTAGTGTTATAAATCAAGTTCTTCGTTCTGCTCCTCTTTTTCCCAAGGTGTAATGTCGTCGGTTGCAATGTTGACCGATTTGGCTCCAAAAGCCTCTTCTAACGTTTCATAACCTCGCGCTATAACATCTGTTATATTGATGTTGTATTGATAATTGCGCAAAATAGGGAAATAATTGCCGCTGCCATCTGCAAAATCAACGCGATAGTAGCTGATTGTGCCACCATTGAAACGCCCGCCAATCACCACACAAGTTGCGCTGTCGGATGCATTATTTGCTATCGAAGCACTCTCAAACGTGTAGATTGTGTTCACCAAACTGTCGTCCGAAGCCGGATAAACAATATAAGCATCTTTCCCCCGCTTCATTTCCAAACCCGGAGGGATGCTCGGTGCTATTACATAAACCTCCCCGCCTGCATTTCTATTCACATTGGCAGTATTCGGCACAATCAAACCCGCCGTATTGGAGTTGAACAAATAAACCGAATCGAGTTTGAACTTATTAGGAGTGAAAAGTGCGATTCCGGTCACTTTCACATTTATTCGTGCCACCATACGCAGCAGTTTTATGGGCGAATCATCATCGCCATCAATGCCATGAATGCTTCCATTTTCTTGGGTGATAACGGCAGGAACACTTTCGCCCCACATGGGCAAAGCCTTGAATTTGGTTGCATCAACATTCCATTGTTCACCTTCGTTCAACGACACTTGCAATTGGGCGAGCAAGTCGGATTTTGAAGCTCCCCGACGGTCGGTTTGCAACAAATTGATGATTTCCGCATCAACATTGGTAATCACCACAAATTGCTGAAGCGTATCATACATTGTTTCAACGATGACCACCAAAGTATCTTTATTTGCACCCCAGAGCGTTCCCGGCTTGCTATACATGAACGTAGGTTCTTCGACCATACCGGGGTCCACTTTAAAAACCAATACATTAATGCTTTGGATAGCTCGCTCGTCAGCATCGGAAATCGCCCGCAAGCCCGACTGAAAGTTGCCCGGTACATTCAAGCCGATACGTAATTCCACCTCATTAGCGTTCAGAACAGCAGTGCCACGCGGCATATCAGACAAAGAATCCCGACACCCCGCCGCCACCAACAAAGCCAAACCAATCACCCCCCCCAAAACCGTAATAACCAATCTTTTCATCATAATTCTAAACTCTAAACTCTAAACACTAAACTCTAACCTATAAATCAAGTTCAACATCAAAATCCACAAAATTACCCGCGCCATCCGGCTTAATCTTACCCCAATCATTAACATCAAAACTCGCCCCTCGCGCTCCTTTCAAATCAATGACGATGTCAAATTTGTGGTACAGGTCAAAATTGAGCGAATCCGTGTGCGACTGCCGGAAAGATGCCTGAATGAGCGATACCAAACTGGTGTTGTCCGGCGCACCAAAAATGGTGAGTCCGGTCATATCCGTCACCGTTAAATCGGGCTTAGGGGCTTCCGGCGCGGCGGACAGTTTCAAAATATGCAACGTTGCCGAAACAGAACTATCGCTTACAACAGGTTGTACATCTTCTTGCCGATAAAACACATCGGTGCTGTCCACTACAAATTCATTGCGAAACGAATATTTTGCCCGTTTATCGTGAATCTCAAATTTGTACCACATCGTAGCATCGGCAACGGCTTCTGAGTCTAAGCCTAATATCGTGACATTTATTTCATTAGTCTGCTGATAAACAGGAACTTCCACCACCATCAAAGAATCTACCGTAAACTCAAAGGTCATGTTTTCGCCATAAAAATAGGGCAAAAAAGGAAGTGTCGCATCAATTATTGCGCTGTCGGGCAAGGGCAGATAAAAACGGTTCCCATCCTGCGTATTAGCGTCCAAATCCACCGTATATTTATAGGGGTAGGTGGCATCTTCTACATCAATATTATGCCAAACCACAAAATTATAGGTGCTATTGGGCTTCAAGTTTACATTGGTCAGTATTTGCACCGCCTCACTCTTCGGGTCTAATGGATATGAATTAACTAAAGTGCCGGTGCTGTCAAAAATGAACAGGGTTGCATTCTTCCTGTTATCCAATACAGACTCGTCCAAACCGCTCTCATACACCAACTGAATGTTCACATTGGCGATGAAACTACCCGGCAGGCACCCGTCCAGTTCGCCATTGATGCACCCCGTGGGCAGCAGTGCCGACACCGCGAACATGAAAAGGAATATGCCATATTTAATATATCTCATTTTTTTGTATTTGTACTGTTTGTTGCCGGCAACGTGTATTCAATCTTGTATTCCAAACGCCTGATTTTCGGATACACAACATCCACAAAATATTGATTTGTCCTGCCGCCATCTAATTCTTTCAACTGTTTTTTGCGTGCGGAAACAGAAGGTAACTTGATGATTTCGAGCACTTTTTGTTTGTTTGGCACATTGCTGTCCGCTTTGACGAGTGCTTCAAACTTCGCCCAGTCTTCGCCCAAGCCGGAAGCCACAATGCGCACGTTCGCCGGAAATTGATATTTTTCAGTCACATAAGCCATCAACTCTGCCGCTCGTCGTTCCGACAACTCCAAATTGTCTCTCGTGTCGCCCACCGGAGAGGCAAAACCTCTAATACTCAGGCCTGCAAGCACCGCTCCCGGAACTTCCCGCACCTGTTGCAGATTGTGGTCTATTTTTGCCAATTCGGCTGCATTGTCTGATAGATTTGGCATGATTTCCGCGCTGCCCGAGTTAAAATACACGTATGCTGCGCCATCAACCGTAATATGTCTGAGACCATCGTCTTTTTTCGGACGAGTGGGCGCGGATGGTGGAGGTGGTGTTGGAGTTGGAGTTGGAGTCGGAGTCGGAGTCGGAGTCGGAGTCGGAGTTGGAGTTGGAGTTGTATCTGGAGCCGGTGCCGGAGCCGGTTTAGGTTTTGACGGTATCAACAATTCCTCATGACCATATTCTTCGCCGCAACAGGCACTCATATCCTTGATAAGATACAAATCGGCCTTATCCATCCAAGATTCGTAGGGGATTTCGTCGCTGTAAATGATTGTTTTTTCTACCTCTTTTTGTGCGGATACCAGCACCTCACTGGCTAACTCATCCGCTTGAATGCCGTTCAGATTGAGCGAACGCAGATACAGGTTGTTGCGTCGGCTTCCATTGATGATTAGAGGACGCATTCGCTTTTCCCTTGCCCCTTCTTTGGAACGCAAAACGGGAGTGAAAACCAACTGATTATCAGACGGTAATGCTATCTTGTGCGGTTGTATTTGTAAATCCACCTGCAATGTGTTTTTTGTCAATGTTATGGCATGGTTTGGCACTGCCATTGACGTTGCCGCTTGACTGTTCTGCTCTTGCGGGTGACTGTAAACATTCGTTGCGAACAGGACACTGAGCAGAATTGCCGCGATTGTAATATGTGAGTGTGTTCTTTGCATCGGTTCTCTATTTTATGATGTAAATTAAAGAAAGTCCTGCCTGTGTAGGTCCCAAATAATTGTTATGGTCGCTACCTACTTTGTCGCCACAGTTGCTGCATCCATACTGACTGTAATCGCTGTAGGCATACCCTATCCCAATATTCGCCTCCAAACTCCAATGCGGGGCAAGGTAAAAATCATAGCCGTAGGACACCCCCAGACCAAACGTATCGCCCTCATAACGAGTGCTAACACCCCGCCCGCAGATATTCGAGCGCGCATAAATGAGGTGAGCACCAAAGAAATGACCTTCATAAGGCTCACCAACCCACTTGCGAAGTTCGGGCTGAACCATCAAAAATCGAAATTTATCGCTGCCCCAAAGCCCCCAAGAGTTGTATGTCAAAGGCAGTTTGAATGTTAATTGCTTCCAAAGCGGATTGATATTTTTCAAATTGTACTCCACCGCCACATCCACGCTTGAAGTGGCATCATATAGCAAATTGCTGCTCACCGCTATTGTAGGAGCCGTATTATGGAACACAGGGCGGGCACGCTGAGCCACTGCTGAGCCAACAGCGAGTAGTAGCCAGACAACCAAAACCATTGATTTATATCCCTTTGAGTTTACCATTAATTCAACTTAGCATAAAACGGCTGCAAAGGTACAAAATAGTTTTGAGTTATGAGTTATGAGTTATGAGTTTTTTTTGCCAATGGGGACCTGACCCGCAATCCCATGAAAAGAAGCCGAATGCCGTGGACAAGTTCGATTAGTATTCGTTCTTTTTTTTGAATTTATCCTGTGACAAAGGTACAATTTTATATCATCCTCACCGCTCCCTTATCTGCCGAACTTACCATTGAGGCATACGCTTGCAGGGCTTTTGAAACCGTGCGCGTGCGGTGCGGTGGCGTGAAAGCCTTGTTGCCGCGCGCTTCTTCCTCTTTGCGGCGGGCAGCGAGGACTTCGTCGGACACTTCCACCTTGATGCTGCGTTCGGGAATGTTGATTGTGATGGTGTCGCCCGTCCGCACCAAGCCGATGGCACCGCCGGCGGCGGCTTCGGGGGATACGTGACCTATTGACAAGCCGGAGGTGCCGCCCGAAAAGCGTCCGTCCGTGATGAGCGCGCAGGCTTTCCCCAAGTGGCGCGATTTGATGTAGGAGGTGGGGTAAAGCATTTCTTGCATACCGGGTCCGCCTTTGGGACCTTCGTAGGTGATGACTACCACATCGCCAGCCGCCACATTGCCGTTCAGGATGCCATCGCAGGCGGCTTCCTGTGAATCAAACACTTTGGCGGTGCCGGAGAATTTCAGGATGCTCTCGTCCACGCCGGCGGTTTTCACCACGCAGCCGTCCTGCGCGATGTTGCCGTAGAGCACGGCTAAGCCGCCGTCTTTGCTGTAGGCGTGGGCGATGTCGCGGATGCAGCCTTCGGCGCGGTCAATATCCATTTCATCTACGTCGTAATATTCTTCCTGTGAACCGAACTTCAAATTAAATTGATTGCCGGGTGCCGCCGTATATAGCTGTAGAGCTTGTGAGAACATAGTGTCCTCACAAATATTGTATTCTTCAATGGCTTCTGCCAATGTTTTCCCGTCCACACGCTTCAGAGAGGCATCAATCAAACCGCCTTTCTGCAATTCGCCAAGAATGCCGAGGATACCGCCGGCGCGGTTGACGTCTTGTATATAGTATTTATTGGTATTCGGAGCCACTTTGCACAGACAGGGCGTTTTGCGCGACAGGCGGTCAATGTCTTGCATGGTGAAGTCCACGCCTGCCTCCTGCGCCACTGCCAGGAGGTGCAACACCGTGTTTGTGGAGCCGCCCATGGCAATATCCAAGGTCATAGCATTCAGAAAAGCCTCGCGCGTGGCAATACTTTTCGGCAACACGCTTTCGTCGCCTTCTTCGTAATATTTATAGGCATTTTTGACAATCAGACGGGCGGCGTCGCGAAATAAATTTTCGCGGTCGGCATGGGACGCCAGCAAGGTTCCGTTGCCCGGCAAAGCCAACCCGATGGCTTCATTCAGGCAATTCATCGAGTTAGCGGTAAACATTCCCGAACACGAACCGCAAGTGGGACAAGCATTTTGTTCGATTTTACGAACCTGTTCGTCCGAAACGGATTCGTCGGCACTTTGCACCATGGCATCAATGAGGTCAAGACCGTGCCCGTCGAGCCGTCCGGCTTCCATGGGTCCGCCGGAAACGAATACTGTGGGGATATTCAGGCGCATCGCCGCCATGAGCATCCCCGGCGTGATTTTGTCGCAGTTGCTGATGCACACCATCGCATCGGCTTTGTGGGCTTGCACCATATATTCGACGCTGTCGGCGATGATGTCGCGGCTTGGCAGCGAATAGAGCATCCCGTCGTGCCCCATCGCGATGCCGTCGTCGATGGCGATGGTGTTAAATTCGGCGGCGAAGCAGCCCAATTTTTCGATTTTTGCCTTCACAAATTGCCCGATTTTGTGCAGGTGCACGTGTCCGGGCACAAACTGCGTGAACGAATTGACAATCGCGATGATGGGCTTGTTCATCTGTTCGGTGGTCATGCCGTTGGCTTTCCACAAGGCACGTGCGCCCGCCATTTTGCGACCGTTGGTGCTGCTGTAACTTCTAAGTTGATTTTTCATTTTCTATTTAGTGTTGATAAATTTCGTGCAAAGATAATAAAAATTGACTAAATGCTGTGCTCAAATATCCGGTATTTGTTTTTACCGATGAATATGATGACGGCGGCTTTCAAGTCGGGGCGATTGCTCAAGCGGTGCGAACTGAGGTACTGTTTTATCTGTTCTTCTCCTTCTTTTTGCAGTTTCGTGATTTCAGATGATTTGGCTTTTGCTTTGCAGTATTTGAGTTCAAACACCCATTCGTATTTCACTTGGGGCAACGAGGGGCTGCGCTGCAGGTAAATGTCTGTTCTGCCCGGCACGGCTTCGTATTCGCTCATTGGGACGTAAATACGGCTCATAAGCAGATATGCCAGCAGCAGAATTTTGATGTATTTCTCATCGAAGTGTTGCAAATCGTGGTCGGATAATTTGCTGAGTGCGTGCTCCGAAACGTAGGCTATAAATCGTTCCAAGTCGCCTTCCATTGCCAATGCGGTGATGGCTTCGTCGAGGTGGCGCGTTTCAATGGTCATGGCGGGCGATTGCTCGCGCACAAATTTCATCACATATTCCCAATATAAAGTGCGAATGGAATAATTGGGAATACCCAACCGCATCTTACCCATTACCGGCTCTTTGATGGTGAGCAAACCCATATAGAACAGCAGGGAAATGAAATAATCGGTATCGTTCAGCGTATCTACCGAAAATTTATTCAGCACTTCCGCTATAATTCCATCTTCTTTGATGATTTGAATCACGGTAGCACGGTTGCTATCATTCTGAGTGAGCTTTTTCAAGCGTCCGTAATCCGTTTTCAGATTTTCATCAATGATGCTCATGGGCGGTTTATGTTGCCGCAATATCTGCTCGAAGAAATAAAGCACCATTGCCGGATTATACACCCTGTTTGCCCCGTCTTTATTGAACAGATAGCCATCGTAATAGGCTGTCATATCGATAGTAATAAATGCAGGATTGACACCGGTTTCCTCCATCAACCAATCTACTTCGCTCTGCGTGAAACCCATCATTTCGTTGTACTGCTCCTCAAGCGTGAGGTTGGTCGAGATATTATACCCGCTGGTGAGGTCATCAAGCATCACCGGCGAAATGCCTGTGATAAATGTGCGGCTGGAAACAAACTTTGTTGAGTTTTTTATTCTTTCATAAAAATCGCGTACCAAACCATTGGCTGACACCATTGTTTTATAAAAATCTTTCCCCAAACGGTTGCCCATCGCAATGAGGTCGTTGGCAAAATGGTCGTATTCGTCGATGATGAAATAGATTTTTACATTGCTCTGCTCGGCAGCGGAAAATGCTTTATCCAAAGCCATGATTCCCAATTTATTCTCACTTAGCTCACGACTATACACATCAGCCTGCGAAAAAACATGTGCATACATATTGAAAAAACTGCGCACTGCCATTTGTACATTCTCATTGAAAGAAACTCGAAACCCTTCCTCGCTTGAAGTATCCAGCCCCGAAAAATCGAACCGCAGCACGGCATACGAGTTTCTTTCAGGTGTCGGATGCTTGCCGATGTAGAGGTCGCCGAACAATTGCTCAAAATTCTCAGCCTCATTCATGTCGTAATAGCACGACAAGGTCATAAAGAACAGGCTTTTGCCGAACTTGCGCGGGCGGATGAAAAACAGATTGGGATTAGGTTCGTTTTCCAACATCTCAATATACATGGTTTTATCCACGTACGCATAGTTCTGAGTCCGTATGCTCTTGTAATTACTGCTGCCGTAGGGCAAGCGCTTAAATTTTTTTGCTTCCATCTTTTGTGATATTTAGGGTACAAAGTTCAGACAATCTATATTTATTTTTGCCGATGAAAACGATGACGGCGGCTTTCAGGTCGGGGCGATTGCTCAAGCGGTGCGAACCAAGATATTGCTTTATCTGCGCCTCTCCCTCACGTTGCAGTTTGGTGATTTCAGATGATTTGGCTTTTGCTTTGCAATATTTGAGTTCAAACACCCATTCGTATTTCACTTGGGGCAACGAGGGGCTGCGCTGCAGGTAGATATCCGTTCTGCCCGGTACAGCTTCATATTCGCTCATTGGGACGTAAATACGGCTCATAAGCAGATATGCCAGCAACAAGATTTTGATGTATTTCTCATCGAAGTGTTGCAAATCGTGGTCGGATAATTTGCTGAGTGCGTGCTCTGAAACGTAGGCTATAAACCGTTTTAAATCGCCTTCCATTGCCAATGCGGTGATGGCTTCGTCAAGATAGCGCGTTTCAATGGTCATGGCAGGCGATTGCTCACGCACAAATTTCATCACATATTCCCAATATAAAGTGCGGATGGAATAATTGGGAATGATTAGCCGCATCTTACCCATTACCGGCTCTTTGATAGTAAGCAAACCCATATAGAACAGCAGGGAAATGAAATAATCGGTATCGTTCAGCGTATCTACCGAAAATTTATTCAAAACTTCCGCTATAATTCCATCTTCTTTGATGATTTGAATTACGGTAGCACGATTGCTATCATTCTGAGTGAGCTTTTTCAAGCGTCCATAATCCGTTTTCAAATTTTCATCAATGATGCTCATGGGCGGTTTATGTTGCCGCAATATCTGCTCGAAGAAATAAAGCACCATTGCCGGATTATACACCCTGTTTGCCCCGTCTTTATTAAACAGATAGCCATCGTAATAGGCTGTCATATCGATAGTAATAAATGCAGGATTGACACCTGTTTCTTGCATCAGCCAATCTACTTCGTCCTGTGTGAAACCCATCATTTCGTTGTATTGTTCCTCAAGTGTGAGGTTAGTGGAGATATTATAGCCGCTGGTGAGGTCATCGAGCATCACCGGCGAAATGCCTGTGATGAACGTGCGGCTGGGAACAAACTTTGTAGAGTTTTTTATTCGTTCATAAAAATCGCGCACCAACCCGTTAGCAGACACCATTGTTTTGTAAAAATCCTTGCCTAACCGATTGCCCATCGCAATGAGGTCGTTGGCAAAATGGTCGTATTCGTCGATGATGAAATAGATTTTCAACTTGTTGATTTCAGCCGCATTAAACACTAAATCCATTGCCGCGACGCCTGAATCTCTGTTGTCCACTTGGTCAAGATAATACTCTATATCCGGAAAAAAAGATTGATAGTTTTGGAAAAAAAAGCGAATGGCATCCTGCACCTTCGTATTGAAAGAATATTTGAACCCTTCCTCACTCGATGTGTCCAATCCCGAAAAATCAAACTTCAACATTGCATACGAGTTCCTTTCAGGTGTCGGATGCTTGCCGATGTAGAGGTCGCCAAACAATTGCTCAAAATTTTCTGCCTCATTCATGTCGTAATAGCACGACAAGGTCATAAAGAACAGACTTTTGCCGAACTTGCGCGGACGGATGAAAAACAGATTTTTGTTGGTTTCGTTCTCCAACATCTCAATGTACATGGTTTTATCCACATAAGCATAGTTCTCAGTCCGTATGCTCTTGTAATTACTGCTGCCGTAGGGCAAGCGCTTAATTTTTTTTGCTTCCATCTTTTTTATTTTGGCTACAAAGATAGGCTATTTTTTTGTATAACGGAAAAAATTGTACCTTTGCCGCCGAAAAAATGGCTAAAAAATAATTTATGAATTATGGAAAAGTGTAGTTTCTCTAAAAAAAATGCAGGTAAAGGCGTGGTACTGTTTGTATCATTAATCGTGGTATACAGTTGTGCGCTGTATCTTTCTTCAATTATCCCTTCAAAACGTATTCAGGAAAACATTAAGACTTCCGCTCTAATTATGGAAGACGGATTTATAAGCAATCCAATTTATTTTGACAGAGCAATTTATGGTCACCGATTAGGCGCAGCGGGTCTTGATAATGGAACAGATGCTCTTATGATGAACAATATCTATAACATTGATAATGAACATCCTTTGAAGAGCGCATTGACCAATAAAATGACGGGAAAGGTTGTCGGAGAAGGTGGGATATCCGATTTATGTGCAACTGTGAGAGGCGAAGCGACAGCTTCCTTCAATTATAGCCGTTATTGGCACGGATATATAGCGGTATGGCGACCGTTGTTTGTCTTTCTTGACTACTTAGACTTGCGCAAAATCAATGTTTTTGTTTTTAATCTGCTTGTTTTTCTGTTAGTTATATTGACGGCACGGAAATTTGGTGGTTTTGCCGCATCAGCTTTGGCATTATCTCTGATGTATGTCAATTGGTTTTGCATCCCTTTGATATTTCAGTACATAGTCTGTTTTTATATTGCTTTTATATGTTCCCTTTTGATACTTATCCGGAATTTCAGCAAAGAATCGAGCTACATGAAAATTCTTTTCATTGCCGGTTCTCTAACATCGTTTATAGATTTTCTCACTGCCCCTATGGTTACTTTGGGCATTCCTTTGATTTTCATTGTAATGAAGCACACAAAATTTATTAACACTCTATCATTTAAGCAAATTTTATTTTTCCTATCCAAATTAGTAGTGTGCTGGGGATTAGGCTATGCTTTAACTTGGGGGATGAAGCCCATGGTCGCGGCTGCTTTTGGTATAGACATTTTCCAAAACTTTGCTGAGGGATTATCAAATAGAATAAATGGGGCAGAAGATTTCGGTATATATAGCCATATATATGGCAATAATATTGGTTTTGCGGGGATGAGATTTATCAGCCTTGCACACAATGTGTATCGATTAGTCATAGAACTTTATTTGGGTCCCACTATATGTATCGTAGTTGCTTTACTTACAGGCTGGTTCATATTTAGAAAGAAAAGTAAACTTTCTCCTGTTTTCTATGCCTATTTATTAATCGCCATGCTACCGTATTTGTGGTATCTTATGGCGGCTAATCATTCTGCCGTCCATTCTACATTCACCTACCGCGCACAAATGATTAGTGTTTTTGCGTTACTTCTGGCTTACGGAGAAAGTATCGATTGGGTTGCGATTAAGAAAAAAATTGTACCTTTGTCGCCATTATAGAAAATTTATGAACACACAATTGAAAAAAATAGTGCCGCATGTGGGAGTTCTTTTGAGCTTCTTTTTGCTGGTTTTAGTGTATTTTTATCCTTCTTTTGAAGGAAAAGTCTTGCAACAGGGCGACATCACCAATTTTGAAGGCATGGTGCAGGAAGTAGCAGCATACGGGCAGTCATCGGGTTGGACCAATTCGATGTTTTCCGGTATGCCAACCTATCACATTGGTGGTTATGATAGTGGCGGCGTGAATTTTATTGTTTGGATAGGAGGTGAATCTCTTATCAATAATGTATTCCAAATCCATACAATAGGAAATCCAATTTTATTATTGCTTATCACGTCCTATATTTTATTTTTGTGTTTGGGCGCAAGTTGGTGGTTGGCAGCCCTGGGTGCTATTGCAACGACTTTTTCTTCCTATAATTTGATTATTCTCGTTGCCGGACATTGGACCAAATTATTGGTATTGGCGTATGTACCGCTCCTGATAGCGGGAATAGTCTTACTCTTTCGACAGAAATGGTGGACGGGACTTCTAACGTTCTCCTTTGGTTTGGCGTCTGTGATTCAGCACAATCACTTGCAAATAGCCTATTATGCGGCAATTTTCTGCGCTATCTTATATATAGGGTTCTTGGTTGAAGTCTTGCGAAAAAAAGAATATAAACGGCTGGGTATCACCACAGGCATTTTTGCTGTTGGGGTGATTTTCGCCGTTTTAGCCAATTCGTCCGCTTTATATATGAACTACGAATCGGGGCAGACGAGTATGCGCGGAAAAGCCGAATTGACCCCGCTTGAAAGTGCGGAAAACGCTGCTCCAACCATTTCTGCGGTGGATGGCTTGGACAAAGACTATGTGTTTGTTTGGAGCTACGGCAAAGCGGAAACACTTAACTTGATGATACCCAACGCCAAAGGAGGCGAATCGGGAGGTACACTCGGCAAAGATTCGCATCTGTACAAAGAATTGAGAGCACACGGCGCACAGGTGGGCAAGGAGGTTCGCGCTCAAACCTATTGGGGCGATAAACCGTTTACATCGGGTCCGGCTTATCTTGGCGCGGTGGTTTGCTTCTTGTTTTTGCTGGCTCTGTTCATTGTTCCGAGCAGGGCAAAATGGTGGCTGCTGGGTGCTTCTGTCTTCTTTATTATGTTGGCTTGGGGGCGAAATTTGGCGTGGTTCAACGATTGGATGTATTATCATTTTCCGCTGTATGCCAAATTTCGTGCGGTGGAAATGGCGTTGGTAATTCCCGGATTTACGTTTCCAATTTTGGCTGTTTTGGCGATTAAAGAGTTGATAAATACCCAGATAGATAAAATAAAATTGACAAAATCATTGTATTGGTCGGCGGGCGTCACGGGCGGCATTTGTTTGTTGATGTGGCTCATACCGGGTGCCTTTTTTGATTTTGAATCAGTGAATTACGATGGTCAAATTACCGGTCAAGCCCCCGATTGGTATTATCAGGCTTTGCTTGCCGACCGCAAGGATTTGTTGGCTTCGGATGCTTTTCGGTCGCTCATGTATATTGCGTTGGCGGCGGGGTTGGTGTTTGTGTATATTCAATCCAAAAATCGCCGAAAGGTGTTGCCTTATTTGGCAGGCGGATTGATTGTGTTGGTACTGTGCGACTTATGGACAGTGGATAAACGCTATTTGAATGATGGTATGTTTCAGACGGCAAAAAAACATGCTGAACAACAATTTCCAAAAACCGTTGCCGATGAGTGGATTTTGCGCGATACATCGCCCTCCTATCGCGTGCTGAATTTGCAGGGGACGTGGAACGAATCGCGCACATCGTATTTCCACAAGTCCATCGGTGGCTACCACGCAGCAAAGTTGGGTCGCTATCAGGATTTGATTGACCGCAGGCTATCACAGGAGGAAAATGCAATTATCCGACAATTGCAATCAGCAAAGCAGCAGAGCGACTTGGAGGAAGTTTTTGCCAATTGTCCAACGCTTAATATGCTGAATGCCAAATATATAATCTACAATACCGAACAGCCACCTATAGTCAATCCATCAGCCAATGGCAACGCATGGTTTGTGCAATCATACCGCTTTGTGGATACGCCCGATGAAGAAATGGCGGCTTTGCAAACGCTTAATCCGAAGACGGAGGCGGTGTTTGACAGGCAGTTTCAATTACCAATTACCAATTACCAATTACCGGCTACGTTGCCGGTTGATTCAACGGCTTCTATTGTGATGACGGCGTATTTTCCTAATCGGGTAGAGTATAAATCGTCGTCTGCACAGGCAGGGTTGGCAATTTTTTCGGAGGTGTATTACAAAAATGGTTGGAAAGCCTTTATTGATGGCGAGCGGGTGCCGATTAGTCGCGCCAACTGGATTTTGCGGACCTTAGTCGTTCCGGCAGGCGAGCATGAAATCAAAATGGTGTTTGACCCCGATGATATGAAAATTGCAGGCACTATGACGACTGTCTTTTCGGGTTTGCTGATGCTGCTATTGGTAATTGTTATTGTTGTGGGCTTGATTCGCCATCCACTCAATCTAAAAGCGGTTGATAAAATCACAAAAAAATGAACAAAATAACATGTCCTGTCTGCGATTACCTTGTTGATGCGGTTGGCTTTCCGGTTAAAGATTACAGTGTGAGTGGTGAGATTTTTGAAATTTGCACTTGTCCGCAGTGTACGTTTGCATTTACGCAGCCTCAGCCGGAGCCGTCTGTCATCGGAAAATATTATCAGACAACGGATTATGTTTCCCATTCGGATACCAAAAAAGGGCTTGTTAATCGGCTTTATCATATTGTCCGAAAAAAAAACACAACCGATAAGTTGGCTTTAATCAATCATTTTGCAAAAAAGTTTGCTTCGTTGCCTGCTTCGTTGTTGGATGTTGGTTGCGGCACGGGCTATTTCCTTTCAGTTTGTCGCCAAGGCGGTTGGCAAGTGGAAGGCGTGGAAGTGAGCACGGTTGCTCGCCAAACTGCTGAGCAGCGTGTCGGTCAAATTGTTTATTCGTCGCTTGAGGCTTTAATGTCAACAGGTAAACTATTTGATGTGATTACCCTGTGGCATGTGTTTGAGCATTTGCACGACATCAATGCCTCTTTTCTGCAATTATCGCAACTGCTTAAACCGCAAGGCGTTTTGATTTTGGCTTTGCCCAATTTGGCGAGTGCCGATGCGTTGCATTACAAAGAATTGTGGGCAGCCTACGATGTGCCGCGCCATCTGTCGCATTTCAACCCAACATCCCTGCGCCGGTTGGTTGAAAAACACAACATGACAATCGAACAAATTCTCCCCATGAAAATGGATGCCTATTATGTGTCGATGTTGAGCGAAATGTTAAAAAATGTTAAGGGGGGGGGGCATCATAAAGGGCTTCTGCACAGGCTGGCTATCCAATCAAAAGGCAAAAAAGGACGGCAATTATTCAAGTTTAATCTATATAATTAGGCGGCGATAATCATCACAAAATGAAAATTGCAGTCATAGTAAAATGATAAATGCAGAAAAATAAAGTCCATAATAGCCCAAGGCAACCATCAAAATTTTGATGGTAAGGAAGATTGGAAGGTCTTTAATCACCCCGTATGGGGTACAATTTCGATAACCCCATACAAGCGGAGCGCAGTGCGGGGTAAGGCGACCACCCCACCCGCAGTGCCTCCGAATGGGCATAGCCGTCAGGTTAAGGGTGAAGCCCTCCGAGCAATAGCGTAGGGCAACGCCCTACGGATAGGATATGGCATTGAATGCAAGCCCTGAAAGGGCGATAGCAATGGCTAATGCCCTTTCAGGGCGAAACGAGAGGGAGGGAGCATTCTCCATAGGGCGCTGCCCTACGCTATTGCTCGAAGGCTTTCAGCCTTAGCCTGATCGCCGTAAATTTGATGCCATTACCCTGAAGAACTATTGAGCGAGTAATGTCAAAATTGGTTGATGAAAAAATAATAGAACGGGAAGGTTCAAAAAAAGAAGGAATATGGATAATAATAGAAATGGCGGGTTAAATGGCGGGTTAAATGACGGGTTAAATGGCGGGTTAAATGGCGGGTTAAAAATGTCACTTTAAATGTCACTTTAAATGTCACTTTAAATGTCACTTTAAATGTCGGTTTAAATGTCGGTTTAAATGTCGGTTTAAAATATGGCACTTTAAATGGCACTTTAATGGCACTTTAAATGGCACTTTAAATTACGGAATTGAGATAATAACAATAAATTCAGAAAAAATGAAAATTGCAATAATAGGTTTGGGATATGTAGGGCTGCCTTTAGCCGTAGAATTTGGAAAAAAACAGCCGGTGTGCGGTTTTGATGTGAACCCGAAGCGGATTCAGGAACTGCAATCCGGCACTGATTATACCGGCGAGGTGGATAATGCCACATTATTATCCGTCTTGGCTGATAATTTGACGTTGAGCTGCGATGTAAAATCAATCGGTTCGTGCAATGTCTATATCGTGACGGTGCCCACGCCGATAACCAAATTCAAAACGCCGGATTTGCAGCCTTTGCTTGCCGCCACGCAAACAGTCGGTTCGGTATTGAAAAAAGGCGATATAGTTATCTATGAATCAACAGTTTATCCGGGCTGCACGGAAGAAGATTGTGTGCCTGTTTTAGAGAAAGTGTCCGGATTGAAATACAATGTGGATTTTTTCTGCGGCTATTCGCCCGAACGCATCAACCCCGGCGACAAAAAAAACACACTGACACGCATAAAAAAAGTGGTTTCCGGCTCTACGCCCGAAATCGCGGATGTTGTGGAAAAATTGTACGCTTCAATCATCGAAGCAGGCGTTTTCAAAGCCTCCTCCATCCAAGTGGCAGAGGCGAGTAAGGCGATTGAAAATGCGCAACGGGATGTCAATATCTCGTTCGTGAATGAGTTGGCACTTATTTTCGACAAAATGGGAATAGACACCTTGGAGGTGTTGGAAGCCGCAGCCACCAAGTGGAATTTTCTGAAATTCACACCCGGATTGGTGGGAGGGCATTGCATCAGCGTTGACCCGTATTATCTTTCGCACAAGTCGCAACGACTGGGCTACAATCCGCAAGTCATCCTCTCCGGACGGGCTGTGAACGATGAAATGGGGCGTTTTGTGGCATCCAAAGTGGTGAAACTAATGATTAGCCAGGCGATAAAGATTGCCGGAAGCAAGGTGCTGGTGCTCGGTTTCACGTTCAAAGAAAATTGCCCCGACATCCGCAATACAAAAGTGCTCGATGTCATCAACGAACTGAAAGACTACGGTGTAGTGGTCGATGTTTACGACCCGTATGCTTTGAAAGACGAAGTTTGGCGCGAATATCAAATTGAGTTGTTGGAATCGCTGCCCGATTTAACGCAATACAACGGGATTGTGCTGGCTATCGGTCACGACCAATTCAAGGCAATTGATTTCAGTTTTGTGAAACAGCAACCCACGATACTCTTTGATGTTAAAGGGGTGTTGGATAAGGAACTTGTGCATGGGAGGCTGTAAACTATTCTGCTGCCATCTTTTTTATCACCGAGTAAGCATTGATTAGTCCGAGTTCGCCGGCTTTGCTGAGGTCGGCGATGCCGAGGTCGTTTTCGCCTATGTATAAGTAGGTTAAGCCGCGATTGTAATAGGCTTTTGCAAATTCGGGATTGACTTGGATGGCTTCGGTGTATGCTGCAATGGCTGCCGGATGGTCTTTTTGCTGATTGAGCGCGTAGGCGCGGTTGAACGGGAGTTTTTCGTCGTCTGCATCCGCAAAAGGTGGCTCCAAATCAATTTTCACTTCGCGGTCTTGCACCCGTCCGCGTAACTCGTCGGCATATTTCGATTTCTGTTCCTCATCGGCATCATACACCACGAGGCGGTTGAATTTGCTGATGTTTTTGTCCGATTTTTCGCGCGTTTTTTTCGTTTTATCCACCTTAACCTCCGTTTGCGTAGCCGCAAGGATGGAATTGGGATATTCTGCCACCACTTTTTCCAAATAGGCACGCGACTCTTTGAGGTTGCCGAGTTCTTTGTGCAGCAGCGAGAGGTTGTACATCGCCATATAATTCTCGGAATCCCACTCCAGCACGCGGTTGAAATCATCAATCGCACCGTGCGTGTCGCCCACTTGCGCCCGAAGCAATCCACGGTTGAATTGCGCTATCTGGTTGTGCGCATCCATCGTGAGCACTTTATCGTAATCCGCCATCGCACCGCGCAAATCATTCAAATGGTAACGCGCCAAACCCCGATTGATGTAGTAGCCCGCCCTATCCGGCTCTAACAGAATGGCTCGATTGCAATCCATCAGGGCTTGTGTGTACATTTCTTGTTGCAAATAGAGAATCGCCCGCTGAGCATAGACAGGGGCATAATTTTTGTCCAACGCCAACGCCTTGTCGTAGTTGGCAAACGCCTGAGCCGTGTCGCCTTTTTCGCCATACACCGACCCCCGCGCCATATAGCTCTGTGGGAAGTTGGGATGGTATTTCACCAACAAATCCAGATTTTGGAGTGCGGCATCGTAATCTTTCGTTTGCGCGTATGCAATGGCTTGATTTAGAAGCATTTGTTTGTCTTCCGGCAAAAATTTCAACCCCTTGGAATAGTCGGCAATTGCATTCTCGAAGTCGCCCCTGTTTTGCCTGCTTGCCCCGCGACACCAATAGGCTTGCGGGAGAAAAGAATTGCGCTCAAGGCACAGTGTGAGGTCGTTTTCTGCCCCCTTGAAATCATCCAAACTGTATTTTGCAATCGCCCGATAGAGATAAGGCTCCGCCAAATAGGGCTTGGCTTTAATCACCTGATTGAAATGCTGAATCGCCATCACATAATCCTCCAAATACAGAGCGTTGCGCCCAATCAAAATCATCCTGTCGGTGTTGATTTGCGCTTTTACAGTTACCGGAGACCAGTTAGCAGTCACCAGTATGCAGAGTGCTATGAGTAGTTGGCGTTTCATATTTATTATTTCGACTGCAAAGGTACGCTTTTTGTCTGAATTTGTGTTTTTCAATTGCTGAATCAAAAAAAAATCACAACTCATAACTCATAACTCATAACTAATTATTACCTTTGCGCGAAAGTTAAAAAAACATGAACACATTTGGCAACATATTTCGTCTGACCTCTTTTGGGGAGTCGCACGGCGAGGCGATTGGGGGCATTATTGATGGCTGCCCTGCCGGTATTCATTTGGATACGGCGTTTATACAGAGCGAGTTAAGCCGTCGCAAGCCGGGGCAATCTGCGCTCACCACTTCGCGCCACGAGGACGACCGGGTGGAATTTCTGTCCGGCATCTTTGAAGGACAAACCACAGGCACCCCGATTGGGTTTATCGTGCGCAACGGCAATCAACATTCGGCGGACTACGACAAACTGAAAACGCAGTTTCGCCCCTCGCACGCCGATTTCACCTACCAAATGAAATACGGCATTCGCGACCATCGGGGCGGCGGACGCTCGTCTGCCCGCGAAACCATCGCCCGTGTGGTGGGCGGTGCGGTGGCAAAATTGGTGCTTCGCGAAAAAGGTATTTCGGTGACGGCTTACACTTCGCAGGTGGGTACCATCAAATTGGAAACTCCCTACAAACAATTGAATTTCAGCCAAATAGAGTCCACTCCCGTGCGCTGCCCGGATGCAAAAACGGCTCAACAGATGATTGACCTGATTCAGCAGGTGCGCGATGACGGCGACACCATTGGCGGCGTTGTTTCCTGCGTCTGTCAGGGCGTTCCCGTGGGCTTGGGCGAACCCGTTTTTGGAAAGTTGCACGCGGCTCTGGGCAGCGCAATGCTTGGCATCAATGCGGCAAAAGGGTTTGACTACGGCATGGGCTTCGCCGGTGTGCATCAACGCGGCTCGGAAGTAAACGACCCATTTTATACGCGCGAAGACGGCTCGCTTGGCACCCGAACCAACAACTCAGGAGGCATTCAGGGCGGCATTTCCAACGGCGAAGACATCTATTTCAGGGTAGCATTCAAGCCGGTAGCCACCTTGTTGAAAGAGGTGAGCGGGCGACACGACCCGTGCGTACTCCCCCGCGCTGTCCCCATCGTGGAGGCAATGGCGGCGATGACCCTTTTGGATTATTCTTTATTGAAGTAAATCCCTTGCTTAGAGTGCTTTAAGCGCATTTTTTATCATCTGCTCCACAGAAAGTGTCGGCTCGGAAGCGGCTATTTTGCTCACCACTTTTTGCGCGGCAGGCTGGTTGAAGCCCAACATAACCAACGCGGCAACGGCTTCTTTGGCTGTTTCGGAAGTGATTGCCATTGGGCTGACGGATGCACCGGATGGCGTTGCACCCAATTTCACCTTGTCTTTCAGGTCGAGAATGATGCGTTCTGCCGTTTTGGCACCGATGCCTTTGACGGTTTTCAGCGCGTTGGCGTTGCCCGTTGCGATGATGCCCTCCAATTCATAGACGGCTAAGGATGAGAGCACCATCCGCGCGGTGTTGGCACCCACTCCGGACACCGAAATCAGCAGCAAAAACAAATCCCGTTCGCGCTTCTCCACAAAACCAAACAGCAAATGTGCATCCTCCCGAATAGCCTCATACACAAACAGTTGGCACGTTTTTTGCGCACTCAAAGCCGAGTAAGTATTCAACGAAATACTCACAAAATAACCCAACCCATTCACCTCCACAACAACGGAAGCAGGTGTCAATTCCACAATTTCTCCTTTAATATATTCTAACATAATGCTGATTTTTTAGCAATTTAATTCATTTAAATGCTCTTTGTAGAACAATGCCGCAAAGTTACTTATTTTTTGGATAACAAATGTTCAATTCTTTGTCATACATAAATCATATCCCTCATTATACGTTGAACAAAAGTGGGGCGAAGGTTTTTGTGGCGATGCACAAGGTCCACAGGCACACCAAACAAATCTTTGAGGTCCATTACAATGCCGCCCATATCGAACAAACTGATGGTATCGGACTCCAAATACACATCTACATCGCTACTTTCGGTTTGCTCACCGCGGGCAACCGAACCGAAAATGCCCATACGCGCTATACCATACTCACGGGCATGTTCGTGCTTGTAACTGTTCAATAAACGAAGATATTCGCCGGTCGTTTTCATTTTATTGTTGTTTTATTTGCCTGCAAAAGTACATATAATTTTTGAATCACAAATTTTGATATTGAAAAATATCGTTCCGGTGCATGATAATCATCGGGCAAGGTATAACCTTCACCCCAATGAGTTGCGTATTTCTCTGGCAAGGTGCCGAATTATGCCAAACTAATGAACAATAGAGGATAAATCTGCTCTCGAAGTTTTGGCACATCATTTTCAATGATTTCATAAACCAAATTTTCATCTAAACCATCGTAAGAATGTACTGCAATGTTTCTGAACCCTATGATAAGCGACCAAGGAATATCTGCATGGTCGGACTGAAACCCTTTTGGAACTCTGTTTGCGTGTTCGCCCACCTGAATCAAGTCAAGTGCTACAGATTTGAATGCCAAACGTCGGGTGTAAAAATCTTCGGATTTAGTGAGCGGATACTCTTCTAAGCACTCGTCAATGTATTTGATTATCAGTTCTAATTCGCTTTTAATGTTTTTCATAGTGCAATCACCTCATAACTATTCATATCTTCTCGAATCGCCGGAGCTACCGTTTGGGTAGTGGTCAAATCAACATCCATTCCGAGAATATTTGAAAAATCATACTCAATGCCAAGAATTGAGCCAAACAGTGAATGCTCTTTGGGGTCAATATCCACCAAAAAATCTATATCACTATCGGCAGTGGCATCGCCACGCGCCACTGAACCAAATATACGCAAATTTGATGCCCCATATTGGTACATCTTGTCATAGAGTTCGCTTTTGTGCGCTCTCACATGATTTCGCAACCTTGTAGATTCAATTGTAACCATCCGTTTTTTGGTGCAAAGGTACAACATTTTTCTGAATAGCAACAAGGTTTTAGCGTGTAAACCTGAGGACAAAAATTTCTATTATCTGTTTATTGCAATAAAAGTATTACCTTTGCAACCTCAAAAGTGCTCCTGCAAACAAGCATTGCATATAGCACTCTAAAACGGGAAAGAAGCCCGATACTCTGCTGAGTTATCGGGCTTCGCTACTCACCACGCATGATTGCTTCCATTTTGGTGCTATCCAAATGGTTGTTTTCCCAAAATTCATCAGTCTGCGTTTTGACTTTGTTTTTATTGTATTCAAACAACACCGACTGCAATTCTTTTAAGTCGTCCTCTCTTTTCGTAACCGAAAACATTTTCAACAAATGCTGTTGAATAGGGTTAAACAGCAAATTTAAAACTGTTGCTTCCATAAAATGCTATATTTTATTTTGCGACAAAGTTACGATATTTTATTTTATCATTATGTATGCGGATTTTCTATTCTTAAATCGGGGATTTGCTTAAAATCATCCACATTCCGCGTCAATAAAACGAATTTATATTCAAGCGCAGTAGCGGCAATTATAGCATCACCTATTTTCAACTTTTTAACGCAACGGCGCAACATTATTGTCCGTTGTATTATCCTTTCATTTAATGGAATTACCTGCGCCAATGCGACAAAATCTTCCATAGCCGCAATTTTATGAGGCAAGTCGTCAAATCCCAAAACCTCTATTTTTGCCACCACTGAAATAATAAATTGCCGCTCAAATATCCGCTCAACAAAACGCTGTTTGGCAAGCGGGATGCGCTCAGCAAGATAATCAATCAGCACGTTGCTGTCTATTAAATATCTCTGTTCCATTCTTGCCGTGTTTTTTGCAAATATAATTGGAATTTATCGGCTTCCTGTGCCGTTAGAAGTCCCTTGAAACGTTGCACGTTTCTTGTTTCCGCATCTGCAATCGGAACACTGCTCTCGTCAGGTAAATAAAGCCACACCTCCACCTTTTTGCCAACAAAATTGTCGGGGATGGGAATACTCAATACGGTGCTCAGGGGCGTTAAAGTTGTTTGCAACATAATATACTTATTTAGGAAGTGCTATTTTTTTTGCAAAGGTACGAAAAAGTTTAATACCCACACATAATAAATCGTGTAAACCAATATAGTGCGAAGAACACATCATCCATTTTAAGTTGGGCAAAGCACTTTTCGCTTTGCCCAACTTGATGTTTGATTTTTATGGCAAACTGCGGACACAACGAGCATTAATGCCATTGAAGGAAGCGGTGGTGCTCTGCGAGCCGTTTGTGAACTCCTGATACCAGTAGTCGGAGAAGGACGTGGAACTAGAAGAACTCCAGTATTTGGTAGAGAATCCACCTATCGCGCTTTTTTCGTTGTATAAAACGGCTAATTCGTTTTTTGTAGGTAATCGCCAATCGGTAAATCCATCTAACGTTGAGTTTTGGCATAAATTATTCATCGCACTCCAAGATCCGTTCCCTATATCCACTTTTTGCACCATTAAACCAGATGCCGACAGCACAACAACAGTAGGCGATTCCGGCTTAAAGCTAACCTGCTCTCCATACGTTGTTCCTTTGATACTTGTGGCATAAGCACGCACATAATAGGTAGTTCCTGTGGTTAATCCTGTAATATCTGCATCATAACTTCCTGTGCCGCTACCGTTTACTATCTTTTTGGTTCCGTTTTCCACATCCGGGTTAGTGAAGGTGGCATACACAAATCCACGCTCGGTGTAGGCAGGGTCGCCTACGCTCACAATTGTGCCGGTTAGAGTGGCAGAGGTAACATTTATGTTTATTGCTTCGCCCGTTGTCGGCGTGGGCATAATGGCGTGAAAATCAACACTCACCTCACTGCCATAAGCCGTGCCTTTGTTGTTAGTAGCATAAGCCCGCACATAGTAGATATTTCCTTCGGCAATACCTGTAACATTGACACTAAAAACACCTGTCCCTATGCCAGAGGCAATTTTTTTTGTATCATCTATGGATGGGTTATGTGCTGTACCATACACAAACCCTCGCTCGGTAATGGATAAATCGCCAATAGATACAATAGTTCCGTTGAAAGTAGCCGCTTCTGATCCGATACCAATACTTGTTACCGCTTGCGTGGTCAGTGTTGGCATCACGGCATTAAAATCGAGTGCCACCTCTTCGCCATAAGCCGTGCCTTTGTTGTTGGTGGCATAAGCCCGCACGTAGTAGATATTTCCTTCGGCTACATTGGTAATGTTTGCAGAAAAAACGCCTGTACCGTTGCCCGTTGATACTTTTTTGGTATCATCCTCTACTGTGGGATTGTGAATGGTGCCATATACAAATCCGCGCTCGGTATAGGCGGGGTCGCCCGCTTTTACAATGGTGCCGTTGAGTGTAGCAGAGCCGCCTCCTATGCTTATGTTGTTCACTGCTTGAGTACTAACTTCGGCTAATAGTTCTTCGGTTGTAAAACTAACTTCGTTGGTGCTGTAAGCAGTTCCTACCGTATTGATAGCATACGCCCGCACGTAGTAGGTTTGCCCCAAGGTCAATCCCGTAACAATAGCAGAATAATCGTTGTTTGTGGTTACCGATGCCGTTAATTTGGTAATAGTGGTCTCTATGGTAGGCATAGACGAGGTTGCATACACAAAACCACGCTCCGTATAGGCGGGCTGTCCTGCATTAGTAACAATTCCGTTGAGAGTGGCAGATGTTTGAGCAACATTGGTGGTTGCCAATGTGTTGAGTACTGCTAAAATTTTGACTGCTCCCGTTGCTTTTACGGTCATTTCCTTACTGCCATCGTTGGAGTTGATGTACAATTTGGTAGTATTTTCACCGCCATCAAGTTTGTCGCGGTCTATGGTAACAACAATGCCTTGCGTTTTGCCGGGCTGCAGCACACCTTCTGTTTTGCTCACCCCTGTAATCCACTCGCTTGATTCGGTGATGTCCCATTCCAAAGTAGCCACACCATCGTTGAAGATGTTGAAGTTGGCAGTGATTACACCCGCGCTCTCGCCAAGGTCAAGTTCGGTAATATCTTGCCCCGCACTGTTGGTTGTGCGCAAGGCGGCAGGTAATTTTTCAATTTGCGCATCACCTTTTGCTGTTTTGCCGGACTCTACGGTGATGCTGTAGCCCACAAGGTCTTTATACCCTGTTTTAGTCACCGTCAAGGAATAAGTGCCCGATGCCAAGTCATCGAACTGATACTGCCCTTCGCTACCCGTGACGGTTTTTATCCCGCCCGGGTCAAGTTGCACACCGGCAGTCTTGATTAGTTCACCCGTGGCTTTATCGGTAATTGCACCATAAATGCCACCTACTTGCACTGTTGAATTTTCGGCGCAGCCACCCAAAATAAGTGCCGCAGCCATCACTGAATAAAAAATCTTTTTCATATCTTTTTTAATTTTTAAATTGTTTATATTCAAATATTAATTATTTTCTACAATCCATCATTCAATACCATATTTTGATACCTACGTTATTACCAAGCGCAAATACCCAAATAGTATTATTATAAGAGGAACTTCGCGAAAAAAAATCTGTGTCAAACGAAACAATAATCATGTCAACTTCGCCCGGTTTTATGCGTCCGCTACTTTTATTTACGCCCTTTATGCCCCCATCTGCATGCATTATACTATAACTCATTGTTTCATTTCCTGCGTTAAATATTTGGAATGAAGTTGAAGAGGTATTTTTAGAAATACGAATTGAGGTTATTTCGTTCCCATTATTATCAAGAAACTTCAACTTGTCCTTATTGTAAGTATCAATTAGAAATACATTCTCTTCGCTGGCTTCACCGTCTTTGACCTCTATTTCATGAACATTTGAAATAATATTTTTATATGTTTCCATATCCATCTTCATTACAAAATCAACATATCCGGTTTTAGTAGCCAGCAATGTATAGGTACCTGCTTTTACATCAAGGAACTCATACCTGCCATCGCTACCCGTAATGGTTTTTCGACCTTCGTTGATAAAGTCCGCATCTGTCCACCAATCGTCAAAATAGTAGGTATCCTGATTTTGAGGAACGGGATTTCTACTTCCTTGCACGATTTGTACACCAACAGCAGGAAGCAGTTCGCCATTTTTATCGGAAACAATTCCGTAAATACTACCGGTAGTTGCAGTACTACTGTCCGGCTCTTTCTCGGTGCACATAGTCAAGCATAACACCGTCAGCAATAAATAAAGAAAATTTTTCATACGTGTTTAATATTTGATTAATTACTACTATTTGCTTTTATCGAGATTGATTTATTTCCATTATTGGAGGTAACGAAAATATTATCGGTAACCGACCCTGTTATTTTACTTTTGTCGATGGTAACGATAATTGCCAATATGGAGCCCGAAGTAAGCGTTCCGCTCTTCTGATTAACACTAAACCAATTGCTCGATTCTACAATTTCCCACTGAAGTGTAACGGGACCATCATTAAACACATTAAAAGATTTCGAGGTAGCGGAGGTGTTCGAGAAGTCTAAAAGACTAATATCTTTTTTGCTATCGTCCACTATACGCAGTGACGGCGGCAATTTTACCATTTGCATATCACCTTTGGCAGTCTTACCCGATTCTACCGTGATGGCGTACCCTGAAATGTCCGTGTATTCCGTTTTGGTAACGTTTAATGTATATTCACCGGGCTTGAGTTCGGGATATTCGTAGTGTCCATCATCGAAAGTGACAGTATTGACACCTAAAGGTAGCAACTGTACCCCTGCTGCTCGCACAGGTTCACCTGTGGCTTTGTCCGTAATCACACCGTAGATGGTGCCGGTACCGGCACCATCTACGGTTTCTTTGTCTTCGGCGCAGCCACCCAAAATAAGTGCCGCAGCCATCACTGAATAAAAAATCTTTTTCATATCTTTTAAATTTTAAAATTATTAATTACTCTTCGTCAGCGGAATATTCGCCTCCGTCTGTTCAGCACTCACCGCCGAAACGGTCTTGCGATTAGTCTGATAACCTGTTTTTTGCACCGTAATGGTGTACTGCGTAGCATCCAAGTCATTAAACTCGTAGCGACCGTCGCTACCGGTGGTCTTTGATTTCCCGCCCGGACTAAGCACCACGCTGGCGTTGGCGATAGGGTCGCTCGTTTCGCTATCACTCACCACACCATAAAGCGTGGCATAAATGTCGGGTACAGTTGAACTGCACGAAGCGCACACCGCCATCAGCAGTGCTACGCATAAAAATGATGTTGTTTTTTTCATTTGTTTTATATGTTGTTATGATGTCTGAATCAGAATTTACGGGATTTTAGGATGTACAGGATGGATTATTTTTTTATCTTGAAAATCCTAAAATCCTGAAAATCCTGATTCAGACTTTAAAAATTAAACGATAATGCCAAACCGCCCACTGCGCCGCCGTTGAAATCGGGGGCCGCAAATGGCGTGATTTTCAGATTGTTGTTGCTCAACTCTTGAAAATGATTTTTTCCCTTTGCGGCAATGCCATCAATGATGTTCCAGACATACAATGCGGCTGCGCCTGCAATGAGCACATTGCTGATGTTGCCCATGTTGTCGGCTTGTGTGATGTAGTCCAGCTTGTCTTTGGCATTGTGCGTTGTGCTTACTTTCGATTCGTAAGATGCTTTCAGACTTTGTGTTACTACTATGCCGCCTACCAATGCAATTTCGCCGGCGATAAAGAAAATGCCTTTACCGGTGCTGCCCTTGTGTATTTGTGCCATGCCGGGGATGAACACGCTGGCAGAAAAAGGATATTTGTCTGTCCACTCAAAACTGTCAAAATCGTATTTTCGATTTTCGCGTGTTTGAAACAGGAAATAACCCCTGAAATACGCACCATCATACTCCCAGTACTCACTCATCAGTTTGGAAGACACAATCACGCCATCGCTTTCTTCAGCATTGGTGCTAAAAAACACTTCGCCGGTCTGCAGTTGTCGGCGTTTCGCAATTTCTTCTTTTGCTTTGTCGCGCACTGCGCTTTGCGATTCACCTCTCACCATTACGGTTTCGAGATACGAATGTTTCAAATCTTTAGAAAACATCGTTTCTGCCCATTCGGGCTTTTCTTTGCTGCTTCCGTAGGGTCTGTAGCCTTGTGCCAAAATATTGCCCACAACGGTAAACATCAGCAAAACAAAACAGAGAACTTTTTTCATATTTATCATTATTAACCCACATTGCGCACTATCCGGAATAAAGTCGTTGTAAATCAGACAGTTGAAATTTTTCAAAAACCTGTTTGTGTACTACAAATTTTTTCGTTTGGAACGGATATGGGCGATGCCTTAGTTTGTCGTAGAGCAGTTTGACTTTGGGACTTGGCTCGGAACATTTTCGCAGGATAATCACCTCATCTTGAACGTTTTGCGCCGTTGTTGTTATTGCCTTTTGCGTGTTTGCTGTCCGCACAATTTCCTTCCACTGCGAATGATAAAGTTTGCGCTCTTCGTCGCTTTGTTTTGTGTTTTCAGGCAGGAGTTTGAGTTGATAACGAATTGTGCTAACTATCTGATAGGCAAGCAATCCCAAGTGTAAATGCGCCAATGAACTTTGGTCTTTTTTGTGATAAATGGGGCGTAAATCCAGGTCTGTTTTCAGGCAGCGAAACGTGGATTCTATTTCGCGAATAATGTTGTAGGAATCCCAAAGTATTTTTTCGGTGTTTTGAATCGAAGTGCGCAAAAAATAGATGCCACTGTGTTCGTTAATCTCCTCATTATCTTTTACTTGCCACTCTATCGAAGTCACTATTCGCTGCTCTTTTACTCCTTTTGATTGGCTCTTCCTCTTTTTCGTAATCTGCTTAATCTCAGTCTGAAACGTTATGTTGTAATGCTTGTGAATGGACGGATATTTTGCCTTCAAACGACCGATACGTTCGTGTACTTTGGCTTCCGTTTTGATGCCGCTTTTCTTTGTTAATGAGGACTTTATGCGTTCCAAACCATTTTCAAAACCTTGCTGAAAACGGGCATTCATAGAGCGTTCTTTCTCACCTTTAGCCTCACTTTTTATTCGCAAAAAATAATCATCACTCTTCTCACTTTTAACTTTTAACAGTTCTATTTTCTGACCTTTTCGGTCTTCTACGCAAACAATTTCTGAACTTTCTACTGCTTCATAATCTTTTAAGTTAGAACGACTTACAGAAATATAATCGAAATTATTTTCTTTCAACATCGCCAAATTTTCTTCCGTTGCAATGCCCGCATCCATCACCACGATGGCATGTTGTTGGGCGATGGTCGTCTTTGCCCGAAGGTCAATAACCACCTGTTTGAGCGTTTGGGGGTCGGCAATATTGCCCTCCAGCAAGGACGAGTGCTTTATAAATCCCTGAGGGTTAATGACTACGGCTAAAACGATGAGTTTGCAATCCGAGCGTTTCTCCTTGCTGCGACCGTGTTTGGCAATTTTGCTCCCCGCCATTCTACCCTCAAAATAGGTGTTGGTCAGGTCATAAAGTATGATTTTGTCCTCTATATCAAAGAGTTCGTTGGTCGTTTTGGAAAAATAATGTTCGAGTTCTGTGTGCAAATTGTACAGTTTCTTGGCCATGCGATACAGACAGTCTTTATTGATTTGAGAAACGGGAAAACCCGTCAATTCGCATACCGCTGAATTTTCTCTAATCCATTGTGCCATAGCTAATTCGGAGGCAGGATGCACGGCGCGACAGATAACCTGTGTCTGCGCCAATTGTACCTCTTTTTGAGAAAATCCCTGACTTTTCAAAAACGCTGCAAACTGCAGTCGTTCAAGCGTTTGAAAGCATATTGACTCTGCTCCGACCTCTTTTACATCGCTGTGTTTCAGACTGTTAGAGTAAATCGTTTCCAACACTTCGCCATTTTTACCGCGCTTTTTTGCCGGCTTTTCGCCCGTATCGATGCGCTTTTCGTTAATCAACCGGTTCCACCATTCGTCAGTCAATTGATTGACAACAGCATCTTCCGTTTCCTCTTGACGAAACAATTTATTAGTCATATTGTCTTGACGTTCAACGAGTTTGCGCCGTATAAAGTTGAGCCGGTCAATGCTTACGTCTTCACTCAAAAAGCCAAGATTGAGCAACGTGCGATGACAAACGCGGTCATCGTTGTTCCGATAACTCTCAACCAAACGCCAGTAAGCATCACTTCTGTTTGTCGCCGGATTATGCCGTAATGAAAACTTAAAATACATGCCGCAAAGGTACGACCTAACTTCCTGATACACAATACCCCCCTGTGTACTACAAATGAAAAAATCAGCAATTTTTGGGCAAAAATCAGCAATTTTCAGCAAAAATCACCGAAAAATGCACGGAATATCCTAAAAATGACCATTTTTTAGCCTGATTTTATGTTGTGGGACATAAAAATTTTTTTTGAGGCAGCTGATTTTGCGCAATGTGGGTTAAATTGTTATTTTTTAGAAGTGTGTCAGCAGGCAATAATTCCTGCCAACACACGTCTGATTTGTTTTACTTGCCTTCAAAAGCCTTTAATGCCGATTCTCTGAATTTTTGCTCATTAAAGCGAACTTTCGTTGCCTGGTCTTCCGACACTTCTTTGGAAATGCCGCTCGCTACCGCACCGGCTAAATCGCCTTTGTCGATTGCCACACTCATGTATATGGTAACATAGCCCTGGTCGTCTTCCTCGGTTTCTTCCTGACATGTTTGCTTGGTGTCGTTCAGATAACGGTCAATGACCAATTCACCCGCACTCTCAATATGTGAACCTACGCTACTTTTGCCATCAATGTCCATCTGGTCGAAATAGTCACGCACAACAGCCTGATACTTTCCGCCTATTTTGGATTTTATCAGTTGTTGGCAACTTCTCAACAATTTGGTATATTCATCGGTGTTCACTTTGTCGGCGCGGACTCTGGATTTTCCGGTTCCAACAAATAATTCGTCGGTGTCATACTCTTGGCAGGGAATTTCAGCTGACTTCGAGGCTCTTTTCGCTTTTAAAAGTTTCTTTTCCCTTTCATAATCTTCTACAGTCATCTCTTTTTTGGACTCTTTTTTTGCCTTTTTTTGAGCAGGTAAAAAAGTTGGCGCAAAAAGCAACGAAAGGAAGAACATTACACTAAAAATTTTAATCAATTTCATATTTTTAAAATTTAATTTGTTTCACAATGTTTACTTGTTATTGTTGTTGACTTTCTTGAAATTTCTTGTAATCCTCTTCCTGCGATTTTTCAAAAACTTTCAATGCACTCTCGCGAAAGTTTTTCTCTTTGAAGCGAACTTCCATTTCTTTGTCTTTGGACAGAGTTTCAACAACTTCATCTACGATTGCTTTCTTGCTGACTTTGATAGCCATATAAATCGTAACATAACCCTGTTCGTCAGGATAAGTGCTTTCTTGACAAGCCGTGTAAGTTTCGTTCGTTTTTTGGTCGATGATGAAGTCACCGGCACTTTCGATGTGTGAAACAGCATAACTGCCTTCATCTGCATCCATCTGGTCCATGTAATCACGCACAACCCCTTTGTACACCCCTTTGAGTTTGAGGCGCAATTGTTGTTGAAGCGTTCGCATCAAGGCAGTCGGCGCAGTGTTTACACTGCTTTGCTTCACTCTGCGTTCACCGGAGGCGGCAAACCACTCGGCATCATCCAAAACCGTACAAGGCTTTTTTACCGCTAATTGGGGCGCTTTTGCCACTGGAGCCACTTGTGCCACTGTAGTCGCTTGCGCCACACTCTTACTACTTCCGCAGCCCGTAACCATCACGCCTGCGAATGCTGCCGTAGCAGCGAAAATCATAACTCTGTTCATACTTTTTAAAATTTTAAATTATTATTATTGTTTAAAAAACTTCATTTTTTGACACAAAAAAAGCGTGAAACCGAACTGTTTCCCGCTATCGTGGTATTTGGCGCAACCTTGTGCAAAGAGAAATCGTCAAGTTCACGCCGCAACACGTGAACATCCAACTTCCTTTTCTTTGCACTACCTTCAATCGCCAAATTTTCGATAGCAAAGAACAAAAGTCTAATGCTTTTTCCAATATGTCCTACTATGTGCTTAACAGCACATTATGTCTCTTTTTTGTCTTCATAAATTCTATTTTTTATTGAATTTTCGGCGGCAAAGGTAAGCAAAATATTTTAATTGACAAGCGAAAAATGCAAATTCGGCAAATATTTTTTTTACTGCAAAAAAAAAAAATCGTACCTTTGTCGCGAAAATAATTTTAAAATTAAAAAATATGGAAGCAATAGTGAAAAAACGTGCAAAGAAAGTGTCAGCTGCAAATGCTGTCCTTCAAAGAATGATAAAGGAAGGAAGACCTTTATCACCAGCAGCCAAGTATTGGCTAACACTGGACATTGATGATGGTTCAAAAATGGACATGAGGGCAATATTACGATAAGATACTACCTTTGCACCATGAATCGTTATTTTATCTTTTTGGCATATAATGGGCAGAATTATTGCGGTTGGCAATATCAAAATAATGCTATGACGGTGCAGGCAACTATTCAGAATGCGCTGATGACTCTCATGCAGAAGCCTGTGGGCATTGTTGGTGCCGGACGGACGGACACCGGAGTGCATGCGCGGGAGATGGTTGCCCATTTCGACAGCGCAGAGGCATTGGATTTGCCCATGCTGACGGATAAACTGAACCGCGTATTGCCGCGAGACATCGTCATATACCGGATTGTGCCCGTCAGAGCCAATGCGCATGCCCGTTTTAGTGCCTTGTCGCGCACCTATCAATATGTGGTGACGCACGAAAAAGACCCTTTCAACGGGCACCTTATGTATCGAATTTCCAGAGAGTTAGATTATGATTTGATGAACGAGGCGGCGCAAATTTTGTTTGAATTTAAAGACTTCACCAGTTTCAGCAAACTACACACAGAGACCAAAACGAACAATTGCACCATCATGCACGCCCGCTGGGAGCAGCAGGGCAGCACGTGGGTGTTCACGATTCAGGCTAATCGCTTTCTACGCAGCATGGTACGTGCGGTTGTTGGCACGCTGCTGGAAGTCGGTCGCGGTAGAATGACGCCGGACGAGTTTCGGCAGGTGATAATCAACCAAGACCGAAACACCGCAGGAGCTTCTGCCCCCGCACAAGCACTCTCGTTGGTGAAAGTGGAGTATGACGACTCGCTGTTCGATGTTCCGGATGAAGTGGTGCCTGATGCCACACCGTCAAAAACTAAAAGTGAAGCGAATTTTGATAATCAATCTTTTCTATATGCTTATGCACCGATATGAAGACGATATGAAAAAGTTAATTAAAAGTTGTTCCTGCATATTGCTGATGCTTGTGGGCATCGGTTGCTCTGTTTCTTACAGTTTTCAGGGTGGAAAACTGAACTACGAAGTGGTGAAAACCATTACGATACAGGATTTTATGAACCGTGCGGCATTGGTCAATCCCAATTTGGCACCCACTTTTGACCGTGCCTTGCGCGACCGTTTTGTAGAGCAAACACGTTTGACGGCAGTAGAAAACAATGCCGACATCGACATCGAGGGCGAAATCACCGGTTACGACCTCATGGGAACGGCTGTCAAGGACGATGCGTATGCCTCTCAAACACGCCTGACGGTAAGTATCCGCGTGCGCTACACCAACAACAAGGAGGAGGGTGCCAACGTTGACCAGACATTCACGGCATTCAGGGAGTTTCCTGCATCCAGCAACTTGTCGGACGTGGAAGACGGTTTAGTGCGCGAAATAGTAACAGAATTGGTAGATATGATTTACAACGCCACAGTAGCCAACTGGTAGTCAGTTACCAGTTACCAGTTACCAGTTACCAAGCTGGTAACTGCTAACTGGTAACTGCTAACTGTCACATGGTTTGCATTGCGCAAAGGCGTGAGTAATAGCCGTTTAGGGACATTAGTCCGGTGTGTGTGCCGCGTTCTACAATTTCGCCTTCGTGCATGACACAAATTAAATCGGCGTTTCGGATGGTTGAGAGGCGATGCGCTATGATGATGGTGGTGCGATTTTGCATCAATTTTTCCAGCGCATCCTGCACGAGGCGTTCCGATTCGGTGTCTAAGGCGGAGGTTGCCTCGTCAAGGATGAGTATCGGCGGATTTTTGAGTACGGCGCGAGCTATGCTGATGCGTTGTCGCTGCCCACCGGACAGTTTGCCGCCGCGGTCACCGATGTTCGTTTCAAAGCCGTCGTCGGTTGCCACGATAAATTCGTAGGCATTGGCAATTTTGGCTGCTGCCTCCACATCCGCCAACGTGGCATTGGCGACCCCAAAGGCGATGTTATTAAAAAAAGTGTCGTTGAAAAGGATGGCTTCCTGATTGACAATGCCCATCAGATGGCGTACATCGTGCACTTTGGCTTCCCGAATATCCACGCCGTCGATGAGAATGGTGCCTTTTTCAATATCGTAGAAGCGGGGCAGCAAATCGACCATCGTGGACTTCCCGGAGCCGGATTGTCCCACCAGCGCGATGGTTTTCCCCTTGGGAATGGTCAGGTTAACGCCTTTCAGCACCCAATTGTCTTTGTAGCGAAACCAGATATCTTTGTAGTTGATTTGCGCGTTGAATGGGATGGGTTTCGGCGACTGCGGGTCTGTGATATTGGTTTCCGCCTTCAAAATTTTGTCCACACGCTCCATCGACGCCAAGCCCTTTTGGATGGAATAAACGGACCTCGACAACTCTTTGGCAGGGTTGATAATCATATAAAAAATCGTCAAATAATACATAAACGAACTCGCCTCTATCGAACTGTTGTCCGACAAAATCAGCGAACCACCATACCACAGCACTATTGCAACCGTGATGATGCCCAGCAATTCGCTCATCGGGTGCGCCAACTGTTGACGGCGAAAAATCCGCATGGTCGTGTTTCTGAACTGCTCATTCGTCTTGTGAAAACGCTCCCCAATTTTCTTTTCGGCGATAAAAGCCTTGATGATGCGCAACCCGCTGAGCGTTTCTTCGATTTGCGACATCAGATTGCCCCATTGTTGCTGCCCCTCAGCCGAATTGCGTTTCAGATTTTTGCCGACCTGCCCCATGATATAACCCGCTATCGGAAGCATAACAAGCACAAACAGAGTGAGTTGCCAACTAATCAAAAACATCCCGAAGAGGTAAAGAATGATGTAAATAGGATTTTTGAACAGCATATCCAGCGAACTCATCACCGAATTTTCTACCTCGTTCACATCCCCCGAAATACGCGCCAGAATATCCCCTTTGCGCTCTTCGGAGAAAAAAGATAACGGCAACGAGATTATTTTGTCGTTAATTTGATTACGAATGTCGCGCACCACGCCCGTACGCAACGGTATCAAAAAAAACGACGCATAATACATCGCTGCCGTCCGAAAAAAAGTCGTAATAATCAGAAAAAGCCCCAAAATAATCAGAATATAAGTGCCACTATGCGTCTGCATGGAGTCCGTAATAAACATATTCAAATTATTTTGAAACACCTCTTTAAACGAATCAATCGAAAAATGCGCCCAATCCACAGGCATATAGCCACCAACATCAGGGGTTTCAATTTTGAACAGAATATTCAAAATAGGTATCAACGCACCAAACGAAACCAAAGTCAGAAGCCCCGACAAAACCGTCATCACGATATTCAAAGCCAAATATCGCTTGTAAGGGGACACAAACCGCCGAAGTATTTGAAAAAAATCTTTCATTATTTCATTATTTCATTCATTGAACGAGGGCAAAGGTACGAAAAAGTTATGAGTTATGAGTTATGAGTTATGAGTTATTTTATGTAGTTGCACCTCTATTTGCTTTTGGGAATTTCCAAAATTTGCCCTATTCTCAACAAATCGCTGTCCAATTTATTTGTCTGCATGATGGCTTTTACTGTTGTGTGGTATCTGAGAGCGATTGCAAAAAGGGTGTCGCCGGGCTTTACTTTGTATGTGATTGAGGGGCTAAAATCATCGGCATGCTTTTTGAGAATGTCGGCATAATCTTTCATTGGGACGGTGTGTTGTTGAATATTTGGATTTTGTTTTACAAGTTTAATTGTGTTTTTGATGGATGAGTACAAAAAACTGCCTTTGGCGGCATAGCCTTTGGCTGTCAGATGGATGCAATCGGATTGTGCGTAACCGGCATTGTACCAGTCGCGTATGGAATGTAAGCCGCCGGATAAATCGTACCAATTCCAAAACATCGTATGCTCCGCACGCGCAATGGAGGCTACCAAATCGCGAAATTTCGGTCCTGCGGTGATGTATCTGCCGTGGCGAAATAAATCCTGTGTGGAGGTCAGGATGATGAGCATTTCCGGATTGACATCTCTTAACTTCTTGATTATCTGACTGATGGTGGATGGGAGATTTGCCTCTACCTCGTTGTAATACAAGATGTCGTTTGTGCCAAAATCAATCACCGCCACGTCCGGCTTTAGCAATTTTGCCTGTTCCGGCAATTTATCGAGATAGAGCATAGAGCGCATTGAGGCGGCTCCTACGCCCAGCGAATGGTATGTGATGCCTTTGTTGTCGGTTTTTTCAATATCAATGCCGTAAAAACGAAAATACGCCGAACCATTGGTGTTAGACGCAATGTGTAGCGAAATCTCATTGATAGTGCCAAAATAGGAAACTTCAACATAGTTTTGATTTAGAGCACTGAGCTGTTGATTGGTGAATGTGTATAAAGTTTTGTCAATCAACAAATTAAAATCAGAAGTTCTGTCGTTATTTTCAAAAAAGACGACTATTTTATGCGCAGTTGCCGGTACAGGCGTTTTGAAGGCAAAATGCAATTCCGCATTGTCTTCGGTTGTTTCAACTGTCATTCCGGTGATGCCGAGCGGCAATTTGGGCGGTATCTGAAAACTTTTGGCATACGTCCATTCCCCTGTTTTATCGGTTGTGTAATTTATTGATGAATAGGTTTTTGCAGCGGAATAGTTGACTATCATGCCTCTGCCCCCATCGCCATAGTCGTTTTGCAGCTCGTTGCGCGTATAAGTTGTGGCATTTTCTGCTTGGATATGACTGTCGCCAAAATGCAAAATCACAAGTTTGTCTTTTCCCACATTGTCGAAATGCGCTACCAGCCGCTTGGCAACATCAGCATCGTAAAATTGAATATAGTCATACGCCCTGTCAATTTTCAATGATGGTGGCAATGTGTCTTGAAAATTGGCAAAAATGCTGCAATTGAACGCAATTAAATCAATAAATAGAATCAATTTTTTCATCATTTTATTGTATCTTGTTCATTAACTGTGTCAGTATTCGTTGTATTATTCAGCGTGTCATTTGTGATTGCAGGCACTGTGTCGCTAACAATTGGTGCTGCGCTGATTATCGTGTCGTTTACTTCTTGATTCACAAAATTTTGTGTGCCCAACCGCTTCATCTTCTTCGCAACACTGCGACTTTGCGCATTATACATTCCAACGACAAACACCATATCGTTGATATTATTTTTCTGAATAAGATTCATAAGATTATGTTCTGAATACCTGAAATCGACCACCCATAGTTCTTCGTAATGGTTGATGAGATATACCACAAAGGCATTGCCCATCGAATCTTTAATCACCACAATTTTTTTGCCGTTTTTCGCATTCGTTTTGATGCGCATAAGCGGGTAGTCCATGTGCAAAAATGTATCATAGCCTTTGCATTTATGACAAAACACCGAGTTGCGTACCTCTTGATTGGTTTCCCGTTCAAAATAGGAGGCGGTTGTTGCAATATGTGGAACATAGTAAACGACACTGTCAGGATTCCTTTTTACGTTCCTGTCATGTGTCAGAGAGTACAGCGACCCCAGAAAACGGGGTTTTGTGCGTTTTTCCATATTCTCTTTGGGTACGGGCGTTATTCCGGTGGCTTCACAAAATGCTTCGTAAGCATAATATGCCCCAAGCGCAGTCCAGTGGTGGTCGGTTTTGAAAAAAATGTATTCTGTGCTGTGTGCGTTTAGATGCGCAAAAACGTCTGAAAAGCAAACATCCGGCGATAGATACCGATGTAGCGTTTCGAGCGTTCGTTGATTTTGTGCATTCAAATAACGGTATTTTCTTTTTGGAATAAAAGCGGAAGAGAGCGGCGCAACGGCAGTTATTACGCGCACTTGCCCTGCTAATTTTTCCGCATAGTCGTTTACCATTTGGGCAAACGGTTTTGTTTTGCCCGGTATGCCGCCGCTAATCGGGAATGCTGCACCATTTAAAATCAGCATGTCGTTCTGAAAATAACCGTTTATATTGTCATAAACGATGTTTTTCTCTGTTGTTTTGTGTTCTTTCGGGCTGTCGGTTGCCAATAAGTCGTTGGTATCTCCGGCATCATCGACATCATCGACATCGCCGGCATCATCAATATCTTCCGGTTTGTCATTATCGGGTTCAGTTTGGACGATGGGGACGATAGGCTGAACAATTTTTTCACCGCTATTCGCATGTAATCCCTTGTAATAGTTGATTTCATCTGCCATGTCTATAAATCGTTTGCGCAACGGGAAGTGGTCGTCAATGTAATTGTCGATACTGTCTGTCAGATGCCCTTGAATGTAATTTTGCCACTGCATTTTGGGAAAAGTCGATAATTTCCGCTTTTCTTCCGACGAAATAGCGTCTGCCGAAATCACAAAGTAACTTGCAAAACCGATACAGAGAATCGTAAAAAACAATATGGCACTAAATTTGTTCATCAGAATCTAAAATAAATGAATGGATTGTAGGTTGAGCCAACCAGCATGGCGGTTGAGGCACACAAAAAGGCGACATTCGTAACCGGTGCCAGATATTTGTACCCCTTCGCAGTCCACTGATAAACCCGCGATTTCGGAGGGAAAAATTCGTCCCAAGGCATACACAGGATGATTACAACGGCAAACCAAAAAGTATGTTCCAATAAATCCGGGAAAAATTGCGGATTTATGGCGGATTTGGAATAAAAGAGGTTGATTACAAACGCCTTAAGTTTGCTGAAATCGGTAAAATAAAAAATTGACCAACTGAAAACGGTTAAGAATAACGTGTACAGGTGCTTGACGATGCCGGGGGTTTTGTCCAATACCGATTTCATCTTTTTTTCAATAATCATAAAAACGCCAAAATACATTCCCCAGAGTAGAAAGTTCCAATTGGCTCCGTGCCATATTCCGGTTAATGACCACACTATGAAGATATTACGTTCGTGGTGTCGGCGGTTTCCGCCCAAGGGAATATAAACGTAGTCGCGAAAAAAATTGCCGAGCGAAATATGCCAACGTCTGTAAAAATCGCCGCAGGAAATGGCTGCATAAGGATGTCGGAAGTTTTCCTCAAACCGGAACCCAAACATACGCGCCAAACCAATCGCCATATCGGAATAGCCGCTGAAATCGAAATACAACTGCACCGAAAACATGGCGATGCCAAACCACGCTTCCGCACAGGCAAGCGAGCCAAAGTTGGTTTCTAAATACAGGGCAACGAACTTGCCGGCAACATTGGCAATAAGCACCTTTTTGAACAAACCAAAACAAAACCGATTGAGACCGGCTGCCACATCGTTCCAATCAACTTTACGGTACATAAGTGCTTCGGCAACAAGGTTGTATCGCACAATAGGACCGGCAATAAGTTGCGGGAAAAAGGAGATATACAATAAAAAATACAGCGGATTGCGCTGCGGCTCCACCGTACCACGCTTAATATCAACAAGATAGGAGATTGCCTGAAATGTATAAAACGAAATGCCTATCGGCAAAGTATTGGTAGGACGGGCAAAAGGCAACGAAAACAGCGCATCCAAATTATCCCAAATGAAACCGCCGTACTTGAAAAAAAGCAACAAACTTAAATTGATAGTTACCGCCAAAACCAGCAAGACAATAACGGGCTTACAATGCTTCCAACGACCAATCAAAAGCCCCAAACCATAATTGAAAAAGGAAGTAAAAAGCAGCAGAAAAATCCACATCGGCTCCCCCCAAGCATAAAAAACAAGCGAAAAAAGGACAAGTATATAATTGCGATGCCTTGTGCGTTTCGCCACTAAATACAAGCCAAAACACAAAGGAATGAAAGCATACAGAAATGTCAAACTCGAAAAAAGCATACAAATGCCCTATTTTTTCGACAAAGGTAATGCTTTTTTTGATACAAATTCACAAAAAAAATTGCACATTTTGTTTTTTGTATTACCTTTGTCCGTGTTTTTGTCGCAAATTTTAATTCTAAATTGATTGAAAATGAAGACTACCGGTAATAGTTTTATGAGGGAGGATATAAAATGATACTCATAGCAGACAGCGGTTCTACGAAGACAGACTGGTGCGTGGTGGAAGCCGGAAAGCAGGCGCAACGCATTACGAGCAAAGGGATTAACCCCTACTTCCAATCGGAGGAGGAGATAGCGACAGAGCTTCAGACGGCTCTGGTGCCACAGTTGCACACGGCAAGTTTCTCCGCCATCTATTTCTATGGTTCGGGTTGCTTGCCGGAAAAAATAGCGATGATGAAGCAGGCGTTGGGCAATCAACTCACGGCGCAAACCATTGAGGTACATTCCGATATGGTTGGGGCGGCTCGCGGACTGTCGGGACGAAATGCGGGCATCGTCTGCATCTTGGGCACCGGCTCTAACTCGTGCTATTACGATGGTGAACAGATAGTTAGCAATGTGTCGCCATTGGGATTTATCCTGGGCGATGAGGGAAGCGGCGCGGTACTCGGCAAATTGCTGGTGGGCGACCTCCTCAAAAATCAGTTGCCGGAGGGCTTGAAAGAACAGTTTTTGAAGCAGTTCAACCTCACCCCCGGGCAGATTATCGAACGGGTCTATCGACAACCCTTTCCCAACCGCTTTTTGGCAAGTCTGTCGCCGTTCTGTGCGCAAAATATCCACGTGCCGGCGGTGCGGGAGTTGGTTTTGAACAGCCTCAAAGCATTTCTCACCCGCAATGTCATGCAATACGATTATCAACATAACAAGGTGCATTTCATCGGTTCGGTCGCATTTTATTACAAAGAAATCTTGGAGGAGGCGTGTTGGAACACCGGAATGCAACTTGGAACCATTGCACAAAGCCCGATGGAAGGACTGATTAAATACCACACAACATGAGCGCATCCGGTTGGAGAACGAAAAATAAAATTCTACTTGCCGCGTTGGGTATGCTGGCAACCACTGTTGACGCACAATCCGTGTATTGGGATTCCGACCGGAGTTTATTCCCTGAATACAGAAATCCGTTTACGCAATTGGGTGTGGACTTGGAGTTAGGCACAACCGGCATTGGGCTGGATGTGGCAACACCTTTGAATGTGCATTTCTTTTTGAAAGCGGGTTTTTCAATCCTGCCTTATACCTACAAGACAAAAATCGACTTTGGAATACCCCCGTTCACTATCAGCAATCCTGCCTTGTTAGAACTATTGGAACCGTTTAATTTGCCGACAAGTTCGGAGGCAATGCCCACGCAAGTGGATATAAACGGCAAATTGGGACTTACCAATGGTCGCGTTCTGCTGGATTATTATCCGAGTACCACGAGTGATTTCCACCTGACTGTCGGCGCATACATCGGACAAAACTACTTGATGCACATCGAAGGTCACCTGTCGCCAACATTTGTGCCTGCCATTAACATCATCAACGATTTTGCGACAGCCTCTCCAAACGAGGAGGTGAGTATTTCTCTTCCGGCAATCAACGGCGAAGAAATTGACATCAATTCGCTTGGCGGCAAAATCGATGCCACTATCAAAACAAGTGCCGTGAAACCCTACTTTGGAATTGGTTTTGGGCATTCCATCCCGCGTCAACGTATTGGATTTCAGTTTGAAATTGGTGCCATGTATCTCGGCAAACCGGCATTTAGCAGCACCGATCCAAAATTAGAAACGGCACTAAACACGCCGGGGGACGATTTCAAGATTGCCAAATACATAAAATACCTGTACGTGTACCCCGTCATCGCCTTCAAATTGACAGGCAAAATACTATAAATGAGAGAATTGCATCCTGTCACACCTCATCTAAAATCGCCATAATATCGTCAACGGTAATTTTTTCAAAATCCTTCGCTAAGGGCGTGATAAACACCCCACCCATATCCACAGCGGCGGGGCTAATCAGAATATTGGCGTCCCCTTCGGCATAGTAGCAGGCGGGGCGATGCTTCCTGCGGAGCACAACGCCAACCATCCACAGACCCGCCTCAAACCACACAAGCACATTCATCTTCGGCTCCACGTCATCAGAATGCAGCGACATTTTACCATATACATATTGAAAACGGTCAATAGCCAGCTGCCTGCTATCCGTCGCATACAATATAGTGCGCGGAAATTCGGGGTCGGGGTCAATTTCAAGCGGCAAAAAACCCTTGCTACCGGCTTGAAAATGAAAATGGTCGGGAGCAGAGGCACCACATTTCGGTCCATTGTAAAAAATGACATAATCGCTCATTTGTTGCGCCAAGTCCAGCATAGCCCCAAAATGGTCGATAATAAGTTGGGGGGTATGCACCAACGCCGGTATCGTCAAATGGCGCGGAAAAATCGGATAGGGGTTCACCAATATCTCGTAGCGACCGTTGTACAGGATGCCTTTCTGCTCCGGCGGACGGTTGGCGGCGCAAAGGAAACATTTGCGCTCCCGAATAGACTGAGCATCAACCTCAGCCGCCGAAGAGATGATGCGAGCGGGGTTGAACTGCACCTTGTAGGTATATCCACCCACATCAAACACTTTCGTTTTCACTTGCGACAGAGCCGCATAATTGGTGGCAGCCAACTCCCACGAAGCAAGCTGGTCATCAAACAGTTGTTGTATTTCATCATTCATAATGCACATCACTCGCCCCACAAACAGGGCATTAAGCAGCAAAGGTAATCATTTTTTTTTTAGTTGAACTTATGTTTGTTATTTTTCTGCTCGCAACACCATGATGCCGGTGTCTGTTTTTATCGCCTCGCAATAATCAACCAATGATATCGGGTTGATTATCACCTTGTGGTATTGAGTGGAGGCGTGGATGAAGGTCAGTTGCTCGTTTTCCCAATAGGCAATGGCTACGTGGGCTATATCCAACCCTGCAATGTTGGTTACAAAGCAGATAATGTCGCCGCTTTTTATGTGGGATTGTTTTTTGGCAATTTCGTTTTTGGGAATGTAGGTGTATGTAGTTCGTTGATTGATAGCGTTTTCTATCGACCGCATTGCCTCCGTAGCCTGCGGATTTTCTTTCAGACTTGGGTAGGACTCCGGATGGGCGGACATAAAGCCTACATGTGCCTGATAGCGTTGTCCACCCAGTGCGGCGGTAATGTCTTGGAGGTTGCCCTTGCTCACATTGTTGGTAATCCAATCGGTCGTGTAATGCAGTCTGGACGGGTAGCCGTCGATAATGCCATCGCGGTAGCGGATGTTTTGCAATTGTCGGGCAAAATCGGCATAATCGGGCTGAGGCTGTTGCGCCGTTTTGCTCAACGCTAAACAATTCTCTACCAAAGTCATACAATCCAATTCGCGGAGGTTGATAACCAACGCTTCCTCCGCATTGTGTTCCAATGTTTGGGCAACGTAGGGCGTATTCAGCAAGCACAGTGCGGCTTTGACTATCAACTCATTGCGCGAAAAAAGGCTGTCGTGCACCGCATTAAAATACGCCTCAACGATTTGCCCGTCATCGCTCTGTTGAGCAGAAACGCTTGCGACAGATAGCGCAAGCAATAGTGTCATTATCATTTTCATACTCGTTAGAACGTGTCTTACTCAAATTTATTGCATAAAAATAGGCGGATTGTGCCTATTTTTCCCTAACTTTGCGCGATTTTTACAACAAGATGAATATTGCAGCCCTTGTTTCGGGAGGAGTGGACAGTTCTGTCGTGGTGCATCAGCTCAAGGAAGCCGGCTACGACCCTGCGATTTTCTATATCAAGATTGGTATGGAGGACAAGGTCGGCTATGTCGATTGTCCGGCGGAAGAAGACATCGAAATTACAACCGCGATTGCCAAAAAATACGGCTGCCGGATGGAGGTGGTGTCGCTGCAAGAGGAATATTGGGCAAATGTGGTGAGCTACACGATTGATGCGGTGCAGCGAGGATTGACCCCCAATCCGGATATGATGTGCAATAAGTTGATTAAATTTGGCACGTTTGAGCAGAAATGGGGGCACGCTTTTGACAAAATTGCGACGGGGCATTATGCGACCACGACCGATGCAGGCGGCAAAACATACCTTTCCACAGCAGCAGACCACATGAAAGACCAGACCTATTTTTTGGGGCAGGTCGATTATCTGCAAGTGTCCAAATTGATGTTCCCCATCGGGCATCTGCAAAAAAACGAAGTGCGGGCGATTGCTGCGGCACAGGGATTGCCAAGTGCACTGCGCAAGGATAGTCAGGGCATCTGTTTTCTGGGAAAAATCAACTACAACGATTTCATCCGCCGCTATCTGGGCGAAAAATCGGGCAAAATTGTTGAGTTGGAGACAGGTAAAATCTTGGGCGAACACAAAGGTTACTGGTTTCACACCATTGGGCAACGCCGGGGGCTTCAATTGGGTGGCGGACCGTGGTTTGTGGTAAAAAAGGATGTTGAAAACAACATTATATATGCCTCCAAGGGCTACGAACCGGAAACGGCGTATGGCAAAGTGGTGAACCTGCAAGGCTTCCATTTTATCACACGCGACCCGTGGGGCGAGTTTACAGACGAAAAACGCATCGCTTTCAAAATCCGTCACACTCCCGAATTTACGTTCGGAACGCTCCAACGTATCGGCGACATCTACCGCATCAAGTCGGAAGAGAAGATACAAGGCATTGCAGCGGGGCAGTTTGGGGTGATTTATGATGTGGATTGCAGGCTGTGCTTGGGGAGTGGGCAAATTGTCTGATGAGTTATGAGTTATGAGTTATGAGTTATGAGTTATGATAAAACAAATTTTATTGGTTGGTTTAGGTGGTGGGGTTGGAAGTATTTTGCGATTTCTTGCTTCCAAGTGGTTGATGCAGAGCGATAAATGTGGTTTTCCGTTGGCTACGTTTCTTGTTAATGTGCTTGGATGCTTGCTGATTGGGGTGCTGATTGGTGGAGCATATCGACAGAATGCTTTGGATGCTGATATGCGGGCGTTGTTGGTTGCCGGATTTTGTGGCGGGTTCACCACGTTTTCGACTTTTTCGTTGGAAAATGTGCAACTTTTTCAGGCAGGGCAATACGGTACGCTTTTGTTGTATGTTTTTGCAACGCTAATTATCGGATTTGCAGCGGTTTATGCCGGTTTTTATTTGGTTGCTCCTAAATAGGATGTTGCGATAGAAAATAACTGCATACAATAGGCAAGTTCAATTAGTAACTGCGAGAAATCGCTATTACGAGCAACCGATTTTGTTTTAATAAAAAAAAAACGTATCTTTGCCCCGTTTTTGTGGCGAGTTTTAATTGAATAATAACAAAAAATATATACATTATGTCAAATTTTTATTTAGATAATCCGGCTTTGAAGCACCATTTGCATCATCCGTTGATGCGCCGCATTGCGGAGTTGAAAGAGCGGAATTATGCGGATGCGACGAAGTTCGATTATGCGCCGAGCGATTTTGAGGATGTGCTCGACAGTTACGAGCGAGTGATGGAAATCGCGGGTGAGGTCATCGGCGAAGTGGTGGCGCCCAATGCGGAGGAGGTTGACCATGTGGGTCCCACGGTGGTCAAAAACCGCGTGGTGTACGCTCCCGGAACGGCTGAAAACCTGAAAGTGACCACTCAGGCGGGTTTGATGGGGATTTCGATGCCCCGCCGCTACGAGGGGTTGAATTTCCCGTTGACGGCGTTCATTATGGCTTCCGACATTGCCGCGCGCGCCGATGCCGGTTTTTGCAACCTCTGGGCGTTGCAGGACTGTGCCGAAACGATTTACGAGTTTGGCGATGCCGCTCAACATCAGAAATACATCCCGCGCGTGTGCGCCGGCGCAACCATGTCGATGGACTTGACCGAACCCGATGCAGGGTCGGATTTGCAAGCCGTGATGCTACGCGCGACCTACGACGAAGCGGGCAAATGCTGGCGTCTCAACGGCGTGAAGCGGTTTATCACCAACGGCGATTCCGACATTCACTTGGTGTTGGCGCGCTCGGAAGAGGGCACGAAAGACGGTCGCGGACTGTCGATGTTCATCTACGACAAGCGCGACGGCGGCGTGGACGTGCGCCGCATCGAAAACAAAATGGGCATCAAAGGCTCGCCAACGTGCGAATTGACCTACAAAAATGCCAAAGCGGAACTGTGCGGCGACCGCAAATTGGGCTTGATAAAATACGTGATGTCGCTGATGAATGGCGCGCGGCTGGGCATTATGGCGCAGGCAACCGGATTGTCGGAAGCGGCTTACCGTGAGGCTGTTGCATTCGCCAAAGACCGCAAGCAATTTGGCAAAGCCATCATCGAATTTCCGGCGGTTTACGAGATGCTCGCCAACATCAAAGCCAAATTGGATGCCTCGCGCGCCATTTTGTACGAAACAGCCCGCTTTGTGGACGTGTACAAAATCCTGGAAGACATCGAAAAAGAACGCAAATTGGAGCCGGAAGAAAGGGACGAACTGAAAAAACACAAGAAATTGGCAGATGCCTACACACCGCTGGGCAAGTTGGTGGCTACCGAATATGCCAATCAGGACACCTACGACACGATTCAAATTCACGGCGGCTCCGGCTTTATGAAAGATTACCCCTGCGAACGCTACTACCGCGATGCCCGCATCACCAACATCTACGAAGGCACAAGCCAATTGCAGGTGGTGGCTGCCATCCGTCACGTACTCACAGGCACGTATTTGAAGCAGTGGCAGGAAGTTTATCAGACAGAAAAACTCCGTCCGGAATTGCAGGGCTTGCAGGAGCGCGTGGCAAAATTGGTGGATGTTTACGAAAAAATAGTGCCGCTGGTGGCTGACACAAAAAATCAGGAACTGATTGATTTTCAGGCTCGTAGATTGGTGGAGACTGCCGGACACATCACGCTGTCGTATCTGTTGATTTTGGATGCCAATCGGGATTATGAACTGTTTGCGCGTTCCGCCGAAGTGTATGTAACGCTTGCTGAAGTGGAAGTGGCTAAAATTCAGAAATATATCACGGAATTCAATCCGGACAATCTGCAATTTTACAGGCATTAACTCCGCCGTTTCATTTGGGCACGACCTTTATCACAACCCGTCTGTTTTTTCGCCGGTTTTCGTCGCTGGTATTGGGAACGAGGGGGGCTGATTTTCCTTTGCTCACGGTTTCGCGAATAATCTTGGCGGGGATGCCTTGCCGTATCATGTAGTCTTTGACCGTTTCGGCACGTTCTTTTCCCAAAATCAGATTGTGCTCTTGCGACCCCAAGTCATCGGTGTGTCCTTCGATTAGGATTTTCAAATTGGGGTATTTTTTCAGGATGCGCACTTTTTCGTCCAAGTCCCGTTTGAGTTGGATTATTTCTTTGTCTAATGCCATTTTGCTACCTACTGCCAGGTCGCTTTTGGCAAATTCAAACGTTATCGGCTGCTGCAACCGTTTCACATCTTTAATGCGCTCTTTGCGGCGAATTTCGACAGAGTCAACCGTTGTTTGTTTGGGTGTGGCAACCGCAATCATTGGCGGAATTTCCTCTTCTTTTGTCGGCGTATTTGGGGACGCTTTCGGGGACGTTTTCGGGGGCGTTTTCGGAGTTTTTTTGGAAACCTTTTTTGCAGGTGCTACCCCGAATGCCAGCGTGAGCCTCACACCGGCGGATAGTGGTGCTACTCTGTCCACAAACAACCTGCTATCGTTGGCAAACAACACACCCGTGGGGTGGTAGTCATCCGGACGAGAGGCATTGTATTCAATGAATTTTACTTTAGCGGCATTTTCGGCAGGGTTGAGAATATTATTTAGTCCGTAATCAATGTATGCACCTGTGTAGAGTGCTATTCTCCCTTTCAACGCCCATTTCACACCCACTTCGGCAGAGGCGAAATAGGCGGGGGTTAGTCTTTCTTTGAGTATGCTCCCCTCAGTGGTGAGGTGCGCAAAGGTGCCGAATCCCTTATGCGTGGGTCCGCCCGGGGTGCCGTCCGGTTGAGTGGCACCCATCCAACTGTCACTAAATTTAAATTTTCCCATTGCTTCCAGTTCATCTATGTCACTTTGGTAGTTGAGGGGGCTGAACGGCAATCCAACTTTGCCGCCCAATGCCATATAAAATTTGCGCCGGTTTGTAACCTCCGTCTCAAAGTGCACCATGAGCGGGACGGTGAGCATGGTCACTTGCTGCTTTTCGGTGTAATCTCTGGCGATGTAGCGATATTCAAATTGGCTATACTCATCGCCTGAGCCATCATCGCCATACATAGGAGTATTGCCTTCCTCAAATTTGCCTTCCTTAAATTCCGGCAAGGCGTATTTGCCGTTGAGAAAGGTTGCGCCTGCTCCTATGGATGCTGCCCAACTCTCTGAAAAAAAGAAAGTGTAGCCCACGCCAAAATCGAACCCGACAGCGAAAACATTATTGCCCTCATGGAGCGAACTCAACAGCGAAGAATGTCCGGCTCCGGCGTTGATAGAAAATTCATGGCGAATCGGTTGAAATTGTGCGGTAGCGGAGGTTGTCCCGAGCAGCACAACAAACACAATATGTGAGAGGCGATTGCTCATTCCACCAACAATTTTAACATTTTATCCCCTACCCTTATTATATACATCCCTCTCACTGCCGGTATCGGTATTTGCAGCGATGGGGCGTACCCCGTCTGTATAGGATGTGTGCTAATCAAACGACCGTTTAAATCATAGATTGTGAGCTTTTCCACCTCTTCTGAAATGCCCTCAATGGTGATTGATTTGCCTTCGGAAACCGGATTGGGGTAGGCGCGCAAGGGGGAAGACGCCGAAAATGCCGATATTGCCGTCGACACATCCGAAGGGCAACTCGGACAACTGTGCAACGTGCGCCCATCATCGGTAACGACCACGACTTTATAATTGGCTGTGGCATCTAATACGTCATCGCTATTATTGCCCGCCGAATAGTATAATCCGGTGCCGAGAGACTCCCATTGCTCGTCGTTGCCGATAAACCATTCGGCTGTTGCATATTTATATCCGGTGTTGTTTTTCAACAGCAACACATTGTCATATCGCTTGGCAACAAGGCTGTCAAAGAGAAAAAAACTCTCAATCATCAGGCTGTATTTTTTATCATTCACCGCGTAGCCTACCGTATAAATACCGGGCTTGTAAACGTTAAGGTTAACTTGGCTGTTGTTTCCGTGCTGGACTACGTCTTTGTAACTCACCTCTATTTTGTCGTTAGAATTTGCGGTTTTTATCGTTACAACGGCTTTTGTGGCACCACATTCTACCGTATAATAGTTTGTCATCATCCCCGTATCAATTTTGAGGGTGTTGGATATCCACACATAGATGCTGTCCACAATCACCTGCGATGGGTCTAAATCAGGCAGTTTGCCCGGCTTATCGGGAGGTGTCGGGTCGACCGGGGGGGCTTCTATGATGTTTGCCGTACCTTTGGCTATGAATAATGTGTAGTTCTCCGCTGCCGGCGTATTGGACAATAAGAAGCCGTAAAATGTTACCGGCTTGTTGTTGCCTATTTTGGAATCAGCAAATTCAGCCCATCGGTTATTGCCATAGTCGATGGTCACATTATCTCCGGCAATGAGTCCGCTAATGACCGGGGTACCGCGCATCGTGGCTCTCGTGGTGCCATCGTAAACTTTATCCAGGGCTGAAATACCTGTTATCGTGATGTCTTTCTTGTTAATATGAAAGAATATATCCGGTGCAACCCGCACCTCGTAATCATCGGTTGTGCTCAAAGTGCCCTTCAAAATACGATACGGACCCACATTTTCGCCTGTGGTGCGCGAGAGTGCGCCGGTGAAGGTGAGGTTTGTGACGCCGGTGTTTGTGGTATATGTGTAAGCCAATGTATCCGGGTCGAGGTCGCCATACGTTTTATGCAAAGTATCAACGGGTGTGACGGTAACGATAGTGTTCAGTGTGAAATGAGCCACTAACTCAACCGGCGTATTACTTACGGTAAATTGTGTGATACTATTCTCAGACCCCTTTAAAGTCCATTTGACAAACCGATAATCCGATTGCGGATCAGGAGTGAAATAGTCGGCTATCAAATAGGTGCCTGCCGAAAATGTTGATGGAATGCCGCCGGTAATACTTCCTTGTTCAGTGTTACTTGTAGCAGTCACCCGTTTAAAAAAATCCAGCCATGGGACTTTTCGATAGGCCTCTTCAGAGCCTGTCGGTACGGTGAGTGCGCAAACAGTTTTGTCAACGTCTCTAAATACATCACTTGGCACAGCAGGTGGAACGGGATTTAAACTCCTAATCGAAGTAATACCTCCACAACCGGGAAAAGCATTCTCTCCAATGCCGGTCACTCGCTCTCCTATTATGACGGTAGTCAACTGTTCTCCCGGTTCAAGTATCCACGGAGGAGCTGGAGGAGCTATAAAATTTTTCATATTCCCCGTACCACTAAAGGTGAGTGTGCCACTGGTACGTGTAGCAACTACATCAACGGCATTAGGGGAGCCTATTTGCCACGACTCTTGCGCCAAAGCCGTGTCGCACAGACACCATGCAAAAAATAAGGATGCAATAATTTTGTTCATATATAACTCATAATTTATTCATAACTTATTCATAACTTATTCATAACTTATTCACCTACTACTTTTATTTCCACTCGCCGGTTTTTTCTTCTGTTGTCTTCGGAGGTATTGGGGACGAGGGGTTGCGACTCACCTTTGCTGACAGTTTCAAGAATAATCTCGGCAGGAATATCGTGGTTGAGCAGATAGGCTTTGACCGCTTCTGCACGCTCTTTTCCCATCATCATATTTTGTTCCGATGTTCCGACGTTGTCGGAGTGTCCTTCAATGTGAATTTTCAAATCGGGGTATTTCGTTAATATCGCTATTTTTTCATCCATTTGCAACTTGAGATAGCGTATTTTTCTATCCAATGCCGTTTTGCTCTCATCTACCAGGTCGCTGCTACCAAAGTCAAAATTGATTGGCTGTTCCAACCGCTTAACAGCAATAAGCCTTGCCACACGCTCTTTGTTTGCCTGAACCACACTTCTACGCCGCCGAACCACGCGGGTAGTGTCGGTGAAAGTTTCTGCGGTGACGGTGTCGCCGGGCAATTCCGGCAATTCTTCAGGCACCGCCTCCATATCCGGCAATATCGGCAATTCCGGTGGCGTTTCAGGCGGTGTTTCAGGCTTTTTCGGCTTTTTGGCAGGCTTCGTTCCAAAAGCCAACGAGAGCCTCACTCCGATTGAAACAGGTGCCACTTTGTTAACAAACGGTGTGCCTTTTGCGTTTTGGGCAAACAGCATACCGGTGGGCTTGTAGGCGGCATCCGGGTCATCGAAAAAGTTGAAATTGGTGTAATCAATGAGTTTCTTGCCGCCGGGTTCGATGATTTTATTCAACCCATAATCAATGTATGCACCCGTGTAGAGTGTCAATTGATTAGGCAACTGCCATTTTGCCCCCATTTCGGCGGAAACGAAAAAAGCGGTGTGCGGTTCCTCTATGATCTCTCTGCTATCAAGTTTGGAGAATGTGCCAAAGCCCATGGTAGTTGGTTCATTAAGTATTCTGCCTTCAAAAATGCCGGATGATTGCATTTCAGACAAGTTCGCTGTATAGTCGGAACTGAGCGGAAGTCCGACTTTGCCGCCTAATTCGGCATAAAACTTGCCGGTTTCGTAGTGCAACATGAGTGGGATGGTGAGCAAGGTTACCTGCTGCGTTTCGGTGTAGCCGTTGATGCTATAGCTATGTTTAAAATTACTTTCACCCCAAAATGTACCTGTCCCATCATCTGTCTGATAGGATTCTTCAAAGCTGGATAATTTGTAGTTGTTGCTGAAAGAGGCATAGCTCACACCGGTTGCTATTGCCCACCGCTTTTGTTTTGTAAAAAACCAGGTGTATCCCACACCCACATCGTATCCAATGGCGGAATTATAACTACCCTCGTTGGGAGAATAATTCCATAACGAAGAAAGTCCGCCTCCTGCATGAACAGAAAATTGGTGACGGGCAAAAACCTCGTACATCACAATCCGCATTTGCACTGCGATATTGACCGTTTCGTCTTGCTTTCCGGGGTATTCCACGAGCAACTCTGTTGCCGAAGGTGGCACGAACAGCACAAAAGCCCCCTTCGCATCGGTCGTGTCAGAAATAGAATGGTCTTTCACCGAAACAGCAGCTCCAACAATCGGCTCCTGTAGCTCATTAACCACGACCCCTTTTACAGACCCGATTCCCGTTTCTGAGCGGCGTTGAGCCAACATGGAACTTGCTCCAAGCACAACAAATAGTGCCATGCACAAAGCCCTGTTCATTCCACCACTATTTTAAGTGTTTCCCGCCCAATCTGTAAAAGATAAATTCCTTTTTCCGTTGGCATCGGTAATTTTTGTGATGTAGCACTCTCTACAGGATAGGAGCGAACCCAGCGACCATTGGTAGAATCGTAGAGTTTCAGTATTTCTACCTCGGCGGGGATACTTTCTATGATGAGGAAATTGCCCTGAGGCACCGGATTGGGGTAAACTTTCATCTTGGATGGAGCGGCTGTGGGTGTTGTAACCAATTTTACGCGCCCCACAGTGGTGTAAAAAGTATCGTTAGCGGCGGTGATGAGTGTGGCACGGTAGTCGGCTTTGTCTTCCAATCGGTCGGCGCGATGGTCGGGTCCCGCCGAATAAATCAAACCGGTGCCGATGGATACCCAGCCGTCGTCGTCGTCATCTCCGTCATCTCCGACATCTTCGGCATCTTCGTCTAACCTTTGGAACCATTCGCAATCCACAAAATTATAATCATTGTTTCCTTTCACAAACAGCAGGCAGTCATACCGCATGGCAATGACATCGTCGAAGATGAGCAGGTTAGTCGGGATGTTTTCTTCCCATTGCGCGGTGAATGTTTGACTGCCGGTGATGCCTGCCGCCAGAGAATCGCCCTCTACCCATCCCACAAAGGTATAGCCCACCCTGGTGGGGGCTTTCAAACCAATGTAGCCACTTGCTATGGTGTATTCGGCGGGGTTGTCCGGATGGTTTGTGCCGCCATTCAAGTCGTAGGTGATGGGGTAAGCAATAGCCTTGTACTTGACTAAAAGGCGACCATTGCTCTGCATAGCCACGAAAGTGTAACTGCCCGACAAACTATCTCCGGCGATGGAGTCGGGGCAACTTTCGCCATTAACTAAAATATCGTCCACAAAATAGCCCTCATTTGCCTCAAACGCAAAGGGTTGGCTGTTGCCGCCGTGTTGCACGGTGTCTGTACTCCGCGAAAGTTGTCCACCGACTTCTGCATTAGCGGTGACGGTGTAGATTCCCAAAATGGCAAAATGGGCTACCAAATTGACTGTTGAATGAACGCGAAACTCCGTAATTGCCGAATCACTGCCCTGCAAAGTCCATTTCAAGAAATGATAATTCGGGTCCGGAATCGTACCAAAATACGTTGAAATCGTATAAGGACCACCATATTCCAATGTGTCAACTGCTGCAGGGCTGACACTGCCCCAACCGGCACCGGTGGCATTCACCGGATGACGGGTGAGTTGCCATGCAGCTCTGGCTTCCAATCTCATTGTGCGGGTAACGTTGGCAGGGGCATAAATCAAATCGGTGCTTTCAAGTGTGCCTGTGCCTGCATCATACCAGCCGTCAAAAATGTAAATATATTGATTCGTGTTGTTCGGCAAAGAGACTTCCGAACCAACCGCATCAGCACCATACGTTACAGTGTCAGACGAACTGCTTAGGGTAATAAAGTCCTGATTGGCTGTGTAACTCACAGTGAGTGTGTCGATTGTGTAACAGGCAGTGAGCGTAACATCCTTGGCAGGCATGGAAAACTGTCCGGAGGCTGAGAATGCGGAGGCATCGATGCTGTCACTTTCCCAATGCGAAAAAGTATAACCGGTCGAATCGTTGGCGTCATAATCAATCGGGTCTTGATAGTGCTTGCCGGTGTCAGAGCCGGTGCCGTAAATTACAGTTACGGAGTAGTTGTTCGGCGTATATTTGGCAGTGAGCATAACATTATTGGCAGGCATGAAAAACTGTCCGGAGGCTGTAGTAGGAGAGGAAATAGTAATGCTATCACTTTCCCAATGCGAAAAAGTATAACCGGTGGAGTCGTTGGCGACATAAACAATCGTGTCTTGATAGTGCTTGTTGATGGCAGAGCCGGTGCCGTAATTTACAGTTACGGAGTAGTTGTTCTGCGTATATTTGGCAGTGAGCGTAACATTATTGGCAGGCATGGAAAACTGTCCGGAGGCTACAGTAGGAGCAGTAATGCCGGTACTTTCCCAATGCGAAAAAGTATGACCGGTGGAATCGTTGGCGGCATAATCAATCGTGTCTTGATAATGCTTGCCGGTGGCAGAGCCGGTGCCGTAATTTACAGTTACGGTGTAGTTTGTTTGTTCCCACTTTGCCCAAAACGCTGTATCACCATGACTGCCGACGGGGATGGTGGTAATGGCGGTGCCGGTCATGCCGCTGTTGTCATACCAGCCGAGAAAGTCGTATCCGGTTTTTGTTGGCGTTTGTAGCGTGATGTTGCTTTCAACATGATAGTTGGGCGGGTTATCGGCGTGATTGGTGCCGTTGTCTAAGTTGTAGGTGATGGGGTAGTTTATTGGTGTCCACTTAGCCCAAAACTCTTTAATACCTGTGCTGCCGGAGGGGACGACAGTTCGCGCAGTGTCAGCCAAGTTGCTGTAAGCATACCATCCGCCGAAGTCGTAGTAATCCCTTGTTGCTCCCGGCAACGGGGTGTCAGGGTCGGTCGGCATATATTCGAATGGGGTTGAGGGGGTGGTACCGCCGTTGGGGTGATAGATTATGGCGTAGGGAGGTTGTGTCCACATTGCCCAGAAGGTCTTATTTCCGGTGCTGCCGGTAGGGATGGAAGGGACGGTGGTCACTTTATTGGTCAGTCCTGCGTCAGTGTACCACCCGCTAAAGCCGTAATCTCCTCCTCTTGTCGGGTCAAGTAGTGTGATGTTGTCCTCTATGTTGTAGGTCAGTGGATCAGGATTAGGATTAGTAGCAGGAAAGGTCATATCATCATTCAAATTGTAGGTGATGTCGTAGGTTATAAGTGTCCACTTTGCCCAATACTCTTTATTGCCGGTGCTGCCGGTGGGGATGGCGGTAATGGCGGTGCCGGTCGTGCCGCTGTTGTCATACCAGCCGCCAAAGGTGTAGCCGGTTTTTGTCATTGTTGCTGCGGTGGGCAAGGTGATAATTGCGCTTTCTATAGTGTATGTGTCGTTGGTGGCACCGCTACCGCCGTTTTGGTGATAGGTGATGGTGTAGGGATGTGGCGTGGCTCTTGCTACCAAGGTTTTGGCTGCGGTGACAGTGAATTTGTAATTTTGTGACCCTGATACTTTGGTTACACCCTCATACCAAC
>BNTU01000002.1 GCA_025996835.1 Bacteroidia bacterium | reverse complement strand
CGATTGAAGTGGCTCGAAACCACTCACCATCACTTTGATACTTTGAGGTTGGGCAGTGTTGTTGCAACACTGTTTCCTCATCATCTGCAGCCGCACTTGCTGCCACTTGTTTACTACTTCCGCAGCCCGTCATCATTGCGCCTGCGAACATTGCCATTACGGCAACTCTTAAATAACACTTGTTCATAACTTTTTAATTTTTAATTGTTTATAAATAATTTTAAAATTTCATTTTTGTACAAAAGAAAAACAGCATGGATACATTCTCCATGCTGTGCGGTCGTAGGAATAACCTTAATCCTAGAAAAGTAATACCCATGCTTGGCACATAGGCATTTACTACTTATTCTAAAGGATTGCTACTTGAAATTTCCTACATTTCACAGCATCTCGAATAATAGCAAACGCTATCTTATCTCCCAATATGTCTTACAGTATGCTCATTAGCACATTCTGTCTTCATTTACGTCTTCATTACCATTTTTTATTTAAATTCGGGCGCAAAGGTAATGTTTATTTTTGAATTGACAAAATATTTTTTTGTCAAAACTTGCAATTTTTTTGTTAAACTCGCTATTTGTTCAGGGCGACTGCATTAAAATCAATCCGTGTACTATATTTATACAGAGGTTGTAAGATATTGATTTTTAGGATGTTGAGTTTATGAATAAATAAAATACAATAATGCGGCATTTTCTGCGTTTAGAACTCATCGGCAGCATTGGACAAAAATGGGAGGCTAAAATTTACCGAAAACGTGACACCAATTACAGGAAAATACAACCAACAATGGTTGCGCACCGAATATGACATCGCAATTCTACGTGCTCACCATGCTACCGACCGGAGCCAATTCCGCTCGGTTAAAGGTGCGCAAGTAGCCGTTAAAAACCTTTGGGGTAAAATAATGTCTGATAATCCGGAATCCGATTTTTTTGTATTTAGGCACGAATATAAGAGCGTTGAAATGGAATTTAAGGTAAAGAAAAATAGTAGCGGTTATTTTCTTTATTATATGCGTATATTGTAACAACGAACGGTTTTTCCATCTTCTTCCCCGTGTGCTTGCGCGGGGGATAATTTGAAAAACCGTTAATTGATGCCGCAAAGGTAAGCATTATTTTTCAAACAAACAAATATTTTTCAAATAACTTACCGATTTAACACTCATCGCGGCTTAGAACAGTGCTTTGCCGGACACTTCTTCTGCCAATGCGGGGTCGATGATGATGCGACCACAGTGTTCGCAGACGATGGTTTTTTTGCGCAGTTTGATGTCCAACTGTCGTTGGGGTGGAATTTTGTTGAAGCAGCCACCGCAGGCGTCGCGTTGGATGTACACCACTCCCAAGCCGTTTCTTGCACTTTTGCGGATGCGTTTGAAAGCCGTCATCAAACGAGGCTCGATGGTGTCTTCGAGTTTGATGGACTGTTCACGCAACTGTTCTTCCTGAATTTTTGTTTCGGAGATGATGGCGTTGAGTTCTGCTTTTTTTGCCTTCAAATCCACTTGGCGTTCGGCATACAAACCCTTGCAACGGGTGATTTCTTCCGTCAAATCGTTCAGTTTCTCCGTATATTCGCGGATTTTCTTTTCTGCCAATTCCACTTCAAGCCCTTGAAACTCAATCTCTTTTGAGAGATTGTCGTATTCGCGGTTGTTGCGCACCTCATCAATTTGCGCTTGAAAGCGGTCTATCAATTTGGTGGCATCGGTGATTTTGATTTTGTTTTGACCGATTGCCGTTTCCAACTCCTTGACGTTTGTTTGGAAGTTCTCGACACGCGTTTTCAACATCGCCACCTCATCGCTCAAATCTTCCACTTCAAACGGCAATTCGCCACGGAGCGTTTTGATTTTATCAATTTCTGTCAAAATCAATTGAAGTTGATACAGATTTTTCATCCGCTGGTCGATGCTCAAATCTGCGCTGTCCATAGCATCTGCTTTCGTCGCCGCGGGTTTCGCAGATGCCTTTGCCGCAGGCTTTGCAGGTGTTTTTGCTGCAGGTTTTGCAGATGCTTTTGCCGCTGAGGGTGCTGGTGCTTTTGCTGCAGGTTTTGCAGGTACCTTTGCCGCAGGTTTTGCCGATGCTGATGCTTTTGCATCAGTTTTTGCAGGTGCTTTTGCCGCAGGTTTTGCAGGTGCTTTTGCCGCTGTTTTCGCAGGTGCCTTTGCCGCAGGTTTCGCAGGTGCTTTTGCTGCAGGCTTTGCGGGAGCCGCCTTTGCAGGAGTTTTTTTTGCTTCTTCTGTCGTTTCTTTCGTTGCCATATCTATTGTATTATTTTTAATTTTTAATTCTTCACATATAATTCACCGGATTAGTGTCCACATTTGAAAAATGAACGGCAAAATTAGTTATTTTTTTTGATAAAATTTCAAAAAAAAGTTCTTTTGTGCAAATTTCGGATTCATAATGCCCTAAAACAGCCAAAAGCAGGTGATTTTCCACATCATAATAATTATTGTATTTGGCTTCGCCCGTCAAAAAAGCGTCCGCGCCGCAAGCGATGGCATCGGGGAGCAGAAAGGCTCCACCGCCGCCGCAAATGGCGACTTTGCTTATCGTTTTGCCTGTCAAAGGTGAATATTTCAGACAGTTCAAATGAAAAATGTCTTTTATACGTTGCAAAAATGACTCCTCGTCCTCTTCGGCAAGCAATGTGCCAACCACGCCGGAACCTGTTGGATTGTCGGTCAAGCCCGCAATAACACCCGCGTGTGGGCGGAGGATTTGCACCTCTTGCAGACCGATTTTTTCTGCCAAATGGAAATTGACACCGCCATGAGCATTGTCTAAATTGGTGTGGGCGGCATAGATGACGAGGTCATTTTTGCAGGCTTTCACTACGCAACGTTCGATGTAGGTTTGGTCGGAAACAGTGCGTAAAGGCTTGAACAGCAGGGGGTGATGCGAAATTATCAGGTTGCAACCCAGTTCAATAGCCTCATCAAGCACATCTTCTGTCACATCCAAACAGAGAAGCACCCCTCCGGCAGTCTGTTCCACATCACCCACTTGCAACCCCGAATTGTCCCATTCATCTTGCAAGGAGAGTGGCGCAAACGCCTCTAACTCGTCTATGAGCTGTATTATTTTCATAAGACGGCGCAAAGGTACAAAAAAGTTATGAGTTATGAGTTATGATTGGCAAAATATAGGACATTTTTTGTACCTTTGCCTCCAAAAAAGCACATTATGGCTATCGAAAATAATCTTGTAGGGGCTGAGATTGCCCGGAAAGAAAACCTCAATTTCATTGAGACGTATGTGACGGAGGACTTGGCAGCGGGCAAAAACAGCAATCGCGTGCAGACGCGCTTCCCGCCCGAACCCAACGGCTACCTCCATATCGGGCACGCCAAAGCCATTTGCATGGATTTTGGCATTGCTAAAAAATACAACGGCGTGTGCAATCTGCGCTTCGACGACACCAACCCGTCGAAAGAGGACGTGGAGTATGTGGATGCCATCAAAGAAGACATCCAATGGCTGGGTTTCAGTTGGAAAAACATCTATTTTGCATCCGATTATTTCCAAAAATTGTGGGATTTTGCCGTTGCCCTCATCAAAGAGGGTAAAGCCTACGTGGACGAGCAATCGTCCGAAGACATCGCCAAGCAGAAGGGCACGCCCACGCAAGCAGGCACGGATTCGCCCTATCGCAACCGCCCTGTGGACGAGAATTTGAGGCTGTTCGCGCAGATGAACAGCGGCGAAATCCCCGAAGGTGCGATGGTGCTGCGCGCCAAAATTGATATGGCGAACCCCAATATGCACTTTCGCGACCCGATTATCTACCGCATCATCCACCACCCGCACCACCGCACGGGCACGACGTGGCGCGCCTATCCGATGTACGACTTCGCGCACGGGCAGAGCGACTACTTCGAGGGTGTTACGCACTCGATTTGCACGCTGGAATTTGAGGTGCACCGCCCGCTCTACGATTGGTTTGTGGACAGGCTGAAAGAAATTCGCCCCGAAGACGGCGACTACCGCCCGCGACAGATGGAATTTAACCGCCTCAACCTCACCTACACGATGATGAGCAAGCGAAAACTGCTGCAACTTGTGCAGGACGGCTTGGTCAGCGGCTGGGACGACCCGCGTATGCCGACCCTCGCCGGACTGCGCCGCCGAGGCTACACGCCAACAGCCATCCGCAATTTCGTGGACAAAATAGGCTACACCAAATTTGAAGCCCTGATTGACGTGGCATTGCTGGAACACGCCGTGCGCGAAGACCTCAACGCCACCGCCAAGCGTGTGTCGGCAGTGATTGACCCCGTGAAATTGGTCTTGACCAACTACCCCGAAAGCAAAACGGAGCAGATGGAAGCCACCAACAACCCCGAAGACGAGAGCGCAGGCACCCACGAAATCACTTTCGCGCGCGAACTCTACATCGAGCGCGAAGACTTCATGGAACACCCCGAAGGCAAATTTTTCCGAATGACCCCCGGACAGGAAGTGCGCCTCAAAAACGCCTACATCGTCAAATGCACGGGCGTGAAAAAGGCTGCCAACGGCGAAATCGAAGAAATCCACGCCGAATACGACCCCGAAACGCGAAGCGGAATGCCCGAATCGAACCGCAAGGTGAAAGGCACGCTGCATTGGGTGTCTGTGGCGCACAGCCTGCCCGCCGAAGTGCGGCTATACGACCGCCTGTTTAGTGTGGAAAACCCTGCGGCAGAGGAAAATACAGATTTTCGCGAACTACTAAACCCCGATTCGCTCATCGTCAAAAAAGAGGCGCGCGTAGAGGCAGAATTAGCCAACGCCAAGCCGCTCGAACGCTTTCAGTTTCAACGCATCGGCTATTTTAATGTGGATACAGACAGCAAAAACGGCACGCTGATATTCAATCGCACCGTTTCGCTGAAAGATAATAAAAAGTGAAGTGTCACTCTGTCATTGCGGGCTTGACCCGCAATCCCTTGTTCTACATCGCTCTGTAGCCCAACATTTGGTCCCTTTTCAGGGGATTGCGGGTCAAGCCCGCAATGACAAAGCACTGATTTTCAAAACGTTATAAACCTTTATTGTGGTACCACGTGGATTCGAACCACGGACACACGGATTTTCAGTCCGATGCTCTACCAACTGAGCTATGGTACCCTTTTTTGATTTGCGGCTGCAAAGGTAGTCATTTTTTTTTAATCTGCAAATTATTTGAGTTTTTCTGCAAATTTCTCCCATGACAGGGCTGTTTTTTCCTGCCGGATAGCTGCGATGAAAGAGTTGCGGTCGCCGGCAAACAATTTACGGATGCCATCGGCAAGCGATTGTGCCGTGGGTTGGCAGACGATGCCTGTACCGGCACCTGCAATGGCATCTTTCAATCCGCCAACATCTGTTGTTACTACCGGCACTTCAAAATGGTAGGCTACGGGTATTACGCCGCTCTGGGTGGCAGATTTGTAGGGCAGCACGATGATGTCGGCGGCGGAAAACAGGATGGGGATGTCGGCATCGCCGATGTAGCGATTGATGACCTTAATGCGCTCTGTGGCAGATGATTGGTCGATTTGCTTTTGATATTTGTCAAACGAGCCGTAACTTTCGCCCGCTATAATTAGTTGATACTCATCGTCTAACACATTCATTGCCTCAATCAGCAAATCCAAGCCTTTGTAGTCGCGGATTAAGCCGAAAAACAGTAGCGTTTTTTTGTCTAAATGGATGCCTAATTTTGTCCGTGCTTGCTTGACATCCATTTTTTCGCCATAATGGTCGTAGAGCGGGTGCGGCGTTTGGCAAAATTGGGCATCGGGTTTCAGCCGGAGCAAATCGTTTTTCACTATCTCGCTCATGACCATAAAATAGTCGCATTGCGTGAAAAACAGGCGGGCTAAGGGCTTGTCAAAGAATTTTGGCTCGTGAGGGATGGCGTTGTCAATCACACAGACGACTTTTACGCCCTTCTTTTTCAGCCGATGTGCCACATACGCCAGTGAAGGGGCAAAAAAGCTCATCCAATATTTCATAATCAGCATATCGGGCTGGGCTTTCAGAATTTTGCGGGCGGTGGTTTCATACGACAATGGGTTGACGGTATTCAGAACTGCCTCACTCGCAATGGGAATGGCACGTTTGCGGTCTTCTTCCGTCAGATATTGCGTCTCTCCCGGAAATAAAACAGTCGGGTATTGGCAAGTGAATGTGTAGGCTTTGACCGTATGCCCAAGTTTTTCTAATGCTTTGCACAGCAGGGCATTAAATTGGGCTATTCCGCCACGAAACGGATAAAAAGTGGAAAGATAGGCGATTTTCATAAATTAGTTTTCATAAATGTTGCGCAAATGTAAATAAATCCGGTTCCCGTGTGTAATTTCCTCCGACTGCTTTTTCGCCCACGAGAACCGTCTGCATTCCCGCATTTTCGCCAAACTGCATATCGGAAAGGCTGTTGCCTACCATAATGCTCTCTGAGAGAACCACTTCGGGGAAATCTTTTACGGCTTGCAACGCCATACCGATGTTAGGCTTGCGGTTGGGTGAGTCCTCGTTTATGTCGGTGCAGGTGTAAATTTTGTCGATTCGTCCACCGGCGGCAGTGATGTGTTGCAGCATCTCGGCGTGAATGTCGTCCAATGCCTTGCGTGTCATCACACCTTTGCCAATGCCTCGCTGGTTGGTAACAATGAAAATGCGGTTGAAATGTCGATTTAGAATGGTTAATGCCTCTAAAACATGCGGGAGAAATACAAATTCATCGCACACTTTCACATAATCACCGGGGCGTTCCTGATTAATCACACCGTCACGATCTAGAAATAATGCTGTGCCAAGGGTCTTTGTCATCTTCCGGTTTGTTAAAGAACGTTTGCGCCATTTCGTAATCTTCCGGCACGCCGATGTCGATGAAATCGCCATAACTGACATAACCCGCCAGTTTGCCTTCGGCTACTTTGTGCGCAAAAAAATCGTCTTCTATCGAAAATTTTTCGGGACACGTGTCCAATGCGTGCTTCTGAATGCCATAGATGCCGCCGTTGATAAGTCCGTATTCGCACTGTTTTTTCTCTTCAAATGCCGTAATTCGATGCGTTTTCTGATTTAAAACCACGGAACCATAACGCGTGAAATTATCCATTGGCTTCAAAGCAAGCGAGGCTTCCGCCCACTCCGAGCTCTCCATTCGATGAAATAGCGCAAATCCATCCAAAGCAATCTCGAAAAACGTATCGCCATTGATGACAATCGCATAATCGCCCTGCACCGCCGAAAATGCTTTTTTAATGGCTCCACCGGTGCCTAAGGGCGAACTTTCGATGCTGTTTACCACCTCAAACGGCAACTGAAGCGTAGACACCCACGCCTCCACAATTTCATGCTTGTAGCCCAAAGCAAGCACCACTCTGCTGGGCTTAAAAGGAATCAGATACTGAAAAAGATAGTGCAAAAACGGCTTCCCGTCCACCGGTGCCATACATTTAGGCACATCGCTGACAACCGATTGCAACCGACTGCCGATACCTCCCGCTAAAATAATTACTTCCATAAGTTTTATGTTATTTAAATACTCCATGTAAAAAGTCCGTCTTTCACAAACCGATAGAGATAAAACTGCCCGCCAAAGCGTTCGAGGGCTTTCATGACCCTGAATTTCTTGTTGTTGGGGCAATAAAACAGCATGAAACCGCCGCCTCCGGCTCCTGAGATGCGTCCACCGCTTGCTCCGGCTTGTTTTGCCACTTCGTAAATTTCGTCCAACAAGGGGGTGGAAACATTGGTTGCCATTTGTCTTTTACAGGCAAAGCCTTCGTCAAAAATTTCGCCTATGCGGTCGATTTTGCCCGTCAGGAGTGCTTCTTTCATCTCTTGTGCCTGTGTTTTGATTTTGTGCATCGCCTCCACAGAGCTTGTGTTGTGAGTTGTTACATTTTTTTGCTGCTCTGCTATGATGTCTGACGACACATGGGTGGTTTGCGTGAAATACAGCAGCAAATTATTTTCCAACTCGTGCAAGTGCGGTTTGTCGATGCGCAACGGATTGACAATCACTTTGTTGCCTTCGTAAAACTCCATATAATTGACCCCGCCGAACGTGGCGGCATATTGGTCTTGCTTGCCACCGACCATTTGCAAATCCTGCCGCTCTATGTCGTAAGCATATTGTGCAATGTCGTAACTCCCCAAAGGCAGTTGCAGCCACTTGATAAACGCCCCCAGAATAGCCACAGTCAAGGTGGAAGAGGTGCCAAGTCCCGACCCCGCCGGCACATCCACACAGGTGCTCAAGCGAAAACCCTTACAAGCAGGGGCGTAATCGCGCCGAATACGGTTGTAAACGCCTTTCAGCAAGTCTAATGTGCCATCAACAGGCAACTCCCCCAACAACGGAAATTCCAGATATTCCTCGCGCTCAAGGCTTTCCAAAATGATTTTAGGCTCCGTCAGCGGCTCAATGTTGGCATACGCATACAACGAGATGGTCGCGTTCAAAATCGCTCCTCCATACAAGTCGGAGTAGGGGCTGACATCCGAACCGCCGCCCGCCAGCCCGATGCGCAAAGGGGCTTTGCTTCTATATAGTTTGTAATTCATTATGTAACTGCGTTTTTATATTTTTTAGTTTGTGAAGTGCAAAGGTAGTGTTTTTTTTCGTTATACAAAAAAATAGCGTATCTTTGTACCAGGGCAACCTTAAGTTTGCGGAAAATTTTGTACCTTTGCATCCCAATTATATAAAATAAGATGAATGAATTAAAATGTTTCACACGGAAAGGATTGCTCGTCGTATGTGTTTGTCTGTCAGGCTGGGTTTTGACGTGTTTTTCCGGATATTCTCAACCGTCTTTGTGGAAGATGCCCGACTGTTCGTGGGCGCGAAAAATGGGCGACCGACCGGTATATACCACGCTTCATGCCAAGGTTTCTCCCGGAGTGAGACCCGAAACGATGACCAAAAAAGGAATGCCGTTGGGTGGAATAGGTGCCGGAAATTTTATGTATAATCTGTCGGGCAGTTTTGGTCCTTTTCAGATGAAACCGGGCATTTACGAAGAACGTTTCCTGAAGCAAGCCGCCTTTCATGTCCGCGAAGAAATCAAAGGCAAAGCGGTCAGCTATACTTTGGCGACCGAAGATGTATTGCCCGCATGGAACAAGTTGAACAAAGGCGATGCCGAGTATAAGGCTTTGTTTCCCAAAGCGACCTTCGACTACAAGGTGTTTCAAAGTAATATTTCCCTGCTGTATTTCAGCCCCATCATTCGGGACAATTACAAGGAAACGTCTTATCCCGTAGGCATGTTTCTGTTCAAGGCGAAGAATGACAAGGCGGAAGCGGCAAAACTGTCGTTCATGTTTACTTTCCCCAATGCGCCATACATTCAGGTGGCTGCCGAAAATTGCGGTAAAAATCCTTATTACAACCCCTGTCGCACAGGATTGTACAACAAAGTGGTGAAAAATAAAACGCTCACCTCTGTCATACTGGGCGCCAAAGACACAGCGAATGTGCAGGAAACACAGAATACATCCTGGTGCATAGCCACTTCGCCGCAGGCAACTTACGTGGATTTGTGGGATGGCGAAGGAGATGGCAGCGACATCTGGGCGGATTTCACGCAGGACGGCAAACTGTCCGGTAAATCCCTGTGTGAAAGCAGCATATCGCCAAGCGGTGCTTTATGCGTTACAGTGCAGTTGAAACCGGGCGAGGAAAAGGTTATACCTTTCTCCCTGTCGTGGTATTTTCCCACCATGTGTTCCGGCAGCGGTGCTTTGTGGAACCGGCGTTTCACCGAATATTTTCCCGATAACGGGCAGGATGACAATGTGTTGGCAATTGCTGCCGAAGGATTGAAGGAATATCCCAAATGGCTGAATGCCGTTGACGCATGGACATTACCCATCGCTGAAAATAAAAACTGCCCGGACTGGTTGAAAGCAGGCGCTTTGAATGAGTTGTACTACACCACGTTCGGAGGTTCGTTCTGGGAAAACGGCTGTCTGAACCGTGAAAAGAAATTCGGAAACCGCAAAGGGCAACACCTGTCGGGCGTGATGGAATGCACTGCCTATTACTTTTTTGAAACTTTTGACGTGCGCCATCATGCAGCACGTACCACGCGCGATTTATGGCCCAAAAACGAGAGGGATATTTTGCTGGCGTATGCCGATGCCATCATGTCAACCGCATTGGGAAGTTGTCCGCATGATTTGGGCGGTCCGGCGCGCGACCTGTTCAACACTCCGGATTTGTATGTGCAAGCATATAGACCGGGCAAAGAAACCACACCGTGGTCGGAATTTTCGCCGAAATTCATTCAACAGACATTTATGTACTGGAAACAGTATAAAGACGATGCGTTTTTGGCCGAGTGTTGGCCCGCTATCAAGCGTTCCTTTAATTATCAGGTAGCGACCGATAAGAATGACGACGGAATCACCGAAATGACCAGTTCCGAATATTTCGAGAATAAATTATTGAATGCCGTATTGTGGATTACCTCGTTAGAGGCTTTGAAGGAAATGGCGACATACCGGAATGACGCAAGTCTGTTGTGGCAAACCAATGAGCAGTTGGCAAAAGCACGACCGAACAGCGAAAAGCAGTTCTGGAATGAATCGTTGGGCTATTATCAGTACAACGAAACCATCCCCTTCCTGATGGCGGACGCCATGGTGGGTCAACGGTGCGCCGATGTGTTCGGACTTCCTTCCGCGTTGAATGAAAAACGCATGACGTCGCATTTTGAACAATGCTTCGAGCGACTGGTCAAGCCGTTAAGGGATTATGACGGGGACGGCATCGGTGATTTGGGCGCGGCGAATATATTGAATCTGCAAGGCGAGCCGGGTATCAAAACCAGCGAAAACAGCGGAATCAATAATTTTCACGAATACGAAGTGTGGACGGGGGTCGCCTACAACCTTGCCGCCAGCATATACCATTGGGGAAAACTCAGCAGTAAGGAAGACCTGAAGAAGAAAGCCTTGCTGACCGGCAGAGGCGTTTATATGCAATGTTGGCTAAACGAAGAGAACGGTTTCTGGTTTTCGTCACCCGAAGCCTATTGGTATCTTGAAATGCCCAGAGCCAGAGGCTTGATGTATCAACGCGCACGCGGCATCTGGGAGTTGATGATGGAAGCAACGAATGAAAACAGTAAAAAACTATAAAAGATAATATTAAAAGGAATAAAATAGTGTAAGATGAAAAAAAGAATAGTTTTGTCATTTATCTGTAGCCTCCTTTCAGTCTGTGCACTCAGGGCGCAAACGGTGGAGAAAATTTTCCCCGGAATTTGGAAAATTACCTGTGGGCAACCGGAAAAATATCTTCCGACCGACTTTAAGTACGCTGCAGCAGTTGCCGCATTATCGGAATTGCCCGACAGGGGTGCCGAGCCGTTTGACCTTCGTGGCGTGCGCTTCAAAGACACACCGCAGGGAATGGTTGCCGAACTGAAAATGGAGGTGTCCGAGAAGATATACGGTTTTGGGCTGCAAGTGAACACTTTCCAACAGCGGGGCTTGCGGCGCGACATACGGAACAACAGCTGGACGGTAGGAAATACAGGCTTCAGCCATGCCTCCCTGCCTTTTTACATTTCCTCTGCCGGCTATGGAGTGCTGGTGAATACCGCCCGGTATGTAAGTTTCTACATGGGGTCGCAGCACAAAACAGCACAGTGGGCTGCATTGGCGCAGTCGCTGAAAGCGGAGTCCGAACAGCCGGGTCTGTTGCCGGCCGCGCTTTACAACCGTTCATACAACCCGTCCGACGATGTCGAAATTGTGGTGGAAGGTGCGCACGGGATGGAAATATACGTCTTCGACGGTCCTGATATGATGCGGGTAATGCAGCGCTACAACCTCTTTTCGGGTGGGGGAGCCATTCCGCCGCTTTGGGGGCTTGGGTTGAAATACAGGGCAAAAACCAGCTTCAACGACGCACAAGTGATGAAATTTGCGCAATATTTCAGGGAAAAGCATATCCCCTGCGATATGTTCGGACTGGAACCCGGCTGGCATTCAAACGCATATTCCTGCTCGTTCACCTGGCATCCGAAGAATTTTCCCAATCCCGACAGCCTGCTCAACTCCATGCATGGGATGCATTACAAGATGAACCTCTGGGAGCATGCCTATATTCATCCTGCGTCGCCGATGTTTGAGGAAATAGTACCATGGTCGGGCGATTATGCCGTGTGGAAAGGTGCCGTTCCCGACTTCATCACGAAAGAAGCAAGGGAGATATTCGGGACGTATCACGAAAAGAACCTGCTGAGCAAGGGCATTTCAGCGTTCAAACTCGACGAGTGCGATGCCGCCGACTATGCTCAAGCCCATGCCGAATGGAGTTTTCCCGATATTGCGCAGTTCCCTTCGGGGGTAGACGGCGTGCAATACCGACAACTCTTCGGACTGCTATATCAGAAAACAATATGGGACCTCTTCCGAAAAAATAACCGGCGGACACTGCTTGAGGTCAGAGCCTCGCATTTGTTTGCAACGCCTTACGGTTCAGTGCTGTACAGCGATATGTACAACCATGACGATTATGTGCGGATGCTCCTCAATTCGGGATTTTCAGGGCTGAACTGGTCGCCGGAGGTAAGAGAGACGGCTTCGGCTGACGACCTGATACGGCGAATGCAGACAACGCTGATGTCGCCACACATGATTGTCGACTGCTGGTTTCTCAACAATCCCCCCTGGTTTCATTACGAATACGACAAAAATAACCGGAATGAGGTGTTGCCCAACTATCTCGAACTGGAGCAAAAAGTAAAAAAAATGGTTGAAACGCGGATGTCCCTTATCCCTTATCTCTACACGGCTTTTGCCAGGTACCATTTCGAGGGGATACCACCCTTTCGGTCGCTGATACTCGATTATCCGGACGACAAGGAAGTTTGGACAATCCAAGACCAGTACATGATGGGCGACAACATCCTGTGCGCGCCATTTATTGACGGAGTTTCGGAGCGACCGGTGTATTTTCCTGCGGGAACATGGTATGACTTCAATTCGGGAAAGGCGTATGAAGGGGGCAAACGGGACACAATCCGGATGACGACGGATGAAATTCCCATGTTTGTGAAAGAAGGTACCATCCTCCCGCTGGCAGCACCGGTGGAATATATCACACCGAAAATCGTGCTGGACATAACCTGCCGGATATACGGAAAACCCGCACAACCGACCATGCTGTTTGAAGACAATGGCGAGACATTCGATTTTGAAAAAGGAGACTTCAATTGGGTTGAACTGAGTTGGAACAAAAACAAGGGAACCGTGGCGAGGAAGGGTAAAAGTAAAAACAGGCTGTACAAGCTCGAAAAATGGGTAAGTATAATATAAAAAAAAAGTATATATGAAAATTAAATGTTTGGTTCTTATCAATTTATGTATCTGTTTGCTGAACGTGAACGGACAAAATGCTATTCAAATTACGACCGACAATGTCGGTTTGGTTTACCGCATCGGCGATAATGGTCGCCTGTATCAGACTTATGTCGGAAAAAAACTGGCGCATAGTCAGGATTTCGTTCATCTGCCCAACCTGGGCGAGGCTTACATCGCGAACGGCATGGAAGATTATTTTGAGCCGGCAATCCGCGTGCTGCATGGCGACGGCAATCCCTCGCTGCTGCTCAAATATGTTTCGCACGAGACAAAACAGCTTCAGCAGGATGTTACGGAAACGGTCATTCTGTTGCGTGACGACAAATATCCGGTGGATGTAAAACTGTACTTCACGGCATACAGCAAGGAAGACATTATAAAAACGCATTCCGAAATAACGCACCGCGAGAAAAAACCGATTACCTTATATAATTATGCCTCGTCGATGCTTCACCTGAATGCCGGCAACTATCATCTTACGGAGTTTTCCGGCGATTGGGCGCATGAAGCGAACATGAGCGAAAATCCTCTGAATTTCGGAAAAAAAGTGCTGGATACGAAACTCGGAAGCCGCGCCAACTTGTACTGCAGTCCGTTTTTCATCCTGTCGTTGAATGAATCCGCACGCGAAAACAGCGGAGATGTGCTTTTCGGAACAATCGGATGGACGGGAAATTTCCGCTTTACGTTTGAAGTTGACCCGGAAAACAAACTGCGAATCGTTTCGGGCATCAACCCCTTTGCATCGGAATACTCGCTGCAGCCGGGCGAAACATTCCGCACACCGGAATTTATATTCACCTACAGTTCGGAAGGAAAAGGCAAAGCAAGCCGCAATTTCCACAAATGGGCGCGCAAATATCAACTCAAAGATGGCGAAAAAACACGTTTTACCTTGCTGAACAATTGGGAAGCGACTTATTTTAATTTCAATGAAGACAAGCTCATTACCATTATGGACGAGGCAGTCAAACTTGGCGTTGATATGTTTCTGCTCGACGACGGATGGTTCGCCAACAAGTATCCCCGCAGCAGCGACCGTCAGGGGCTGGGCGATTGGGAGGAAACGAAGGAGAAATTGCCGCTCGGCATTGGAAAACTTGTTGAAGAGGCAACCAAAAAAGGAATCAAGTTCGGAATATGGATTGAGCCGGAAATGGTGAATCCCAAAAGCGAACTCTACGAGAAGCATAAGGACTGGGTCATTCATCTCCCCAACCGCGATGAATATTATTTCCGCAACCAGATGGTACTTGACCTGAGCAATCCCGCCGTCCAGAACTTCGTCTTCGGTATCGTGGACAATCTGATGACCAAATACCCCGGCATCGCCTACTTCAAATGGGACTGCAACAGCCCCATCACGAACATTTATTCGCCTTACCTGAAAGACAAACAGTCGCACCTCTACATCGAACATGTCCGCGGTTTATACAATGTCCTGGAACGGATAAAACAAAAATATCCCGATTTACCGATGATGTTGTGTTCCGGCGGCGGCGGTCGAACCGACTACGAGGCATTGAAATATTTCACCGAATTTTGGGCGAGCGACAACACCGACGCCGTCGAACGGATATTCATACAGTGGGGTTACTCCCATTTCTTCCCGTCGAAATCAATAGCGGCTCACGTAACAACCTGGGGCAAGCAGCCGGTGAAATTCCGCACGGACGTAGCCATGATGTGCAAACTCGGCTTTGACATCCGCATGAACGACCTGAAACCGGAAGAACAGCAATTCTGCCGCGAAGCGGTAGGCAATTTCAAACGCCTGGAAAGCACCCTGTTGGACGGAGATATGTATCGCCTGGCATCGCCCCGTGAAAGCAACCACGCGGCGATAATGTATGTGGAAGAAAGCGGTAAAAAATCCGTTTTGTTTACATTCGACATCCACCCCCGCTATGCAGAAAAAAACCAACCCTTACGGCTTGCCGGCTTGAATCCCAAAAAGGAATACGAGCTGAAAGAGATAAATCTGCTGCCCGGAGCAAGATCGCGCCTGTCATGCAACAATAAGAAATATTCCGGCGAATATTTGATGACGGTGGGAATCCCCGTGTTTTCGTCAGGGCATACCGTGAGCCATGTTGTGGAAATAACGGAAACGGCAGGGATAATTAATAAATAAAAAATTTTGTTATTTCAAAAAAAATGTTTACCTTTGTCGCGATATTCGAAATATAAAACTGGTAAATAGTTTGCTTATAGATGAAAATTACTCGAATCAATAAAGAGTAAAACAATGATGCAATTATCTCAATTGACCGATGAAGAGTTGGTCAAAGCCTATGCAAACGGCGAAAATGCAGCTTTTGATGCCTTGCTTAGCAGGCACAAGAGCGGAGTTTTTTCGTACATCCATTTCACGGTTCGCAACCGCGAACTCGCTGAAGACATCTTTCAGGAAACTTTTGTGAAAGCCATTATGACTATCAAACAGGACCGCTATGTGGATAACGGGAAGTTCCGTGCGTGGATAAATCGCATCGCACACAACCTGATTATAGACCATTTCAGGCAACAAAAGTACGAACAAACAGTCTCTAACGATGATTACGACTACGATTTGCTGAACGATTTTCGACTGGCAGACGAAACGATTGAAGACGCGATGGTGCGCGACCAAATCACGTCCGATGTGCAGCATCTCGTCGAATTTCTGCCCGCCAATCAGAAAGAAGTTGTTCAACTACGCTATTATCAGGATTTTAGCTTCAAAGAAATTGCGGATATGACCGGCGTAAGCATCAACACGGCATTGGGACGGATGCGCTACGCCATCATGAACATCCGCAAAATGGCGAACGAGAAGCAGATGGAACTCATGGCTAATTAGTTATGAGTTATGAGTTATGAGTTTTCTATGCGCATTGATATTATTAGTGTTTTGCCGGAATTGCTGGGTAGCCCTCTCAATTGCTCTATTTTGAAGCGGGCGCAGGATAATGGGTTGGTGGACATCCGATTGCACGATTTGCGCGATTATTCGTCGGACAATCGACACCGCCGCGTGGACGACTATCCCTTTGGCGGACAGGCAGGTATGGTGCTGCAATGCGAACCGATAGACCGTGCTATCACGGCTCTGAAAGCAGAACGCAACTACGATGAAGTGATTTACACCTCCCCCGATGGTGAAACGTTTAATCAGCACATTGCCAACCAATTATCGCTCTGCCAAAATCTGATTATCCTCTGCGGACACTACAAAGGCATTGACTACCGTATTCGCGAACACCTGATTACACGCGAAATTTCCATTGGCGATTATGTTCTCACCGGCGGCGAATTAGCTGCCGCAGTAATGGCTGATGCTATTGTGAGGCTGATTCCGGGGGTCATTGGCGATGAGCAGTCGGCGCTCTCCGACTCCTTTCAAGACAATCTGTTGGCAGCACCGGTCTATACGCGCCCATCGGATTACAATGGCTGGAAAGTTCCCGAAATTCTCCTCTCCGGTCACGAAGCCAACGTCCGCAACTGGGAATTGCAACAGTCCATGGAGCGCACAAAACTGCTGCGCCCCGATTTGCTCGGATGATTTTTTACAAACCCAACTTTTTTCGCAACTCTTTCGACAGCACATCTTTATGCACCACTATCGAGACCGTTTTGTATTGCACAAACGGCACAGAAGCATACCAGCTGCCCGCATAGCCGGCTGTGGTGTCCCACGAATTTTTTACCTTGTAATAGCGTGTGCCGTTTTGGTCTTGGGCTGTGCCGTAGATGAGCATGCCGTGGTCGTCCGTCGTTTCGTAGCGGTCGAATGCCTCCTGACGCATTGCCTGCGTGATTGTTTTTTCCGGCACCGGTCCCTTCAACAGGTTTACCAGCGAATCGCGTTCGGATTGGGATATGCCTAACCAGTGGGCTTGGTCGCTGCCAACGCCCTGTGTGGCTTTGGCGTCCGGCACTACGGCTATGCCTTTGCGCGTGAAGCCTTTTTCGCTCACATCCGTTGCCCAGGCTACCGTGTAGCCCTTTTCTAACGCCTGGTCGATGATGCTCATCAGTTCGTCCAGCGGCACATTGCAGGAATTTGCCCATCGCCAATTGTCCGGAATTTCCAACGGGAATGCGGTGTAAAACGGGTGGTGTGTGAACGATGTAACGCTCACATAATCAGCAGGTTGAAGTCCAAGCGATTGCGCATAACTTTTGGGGGTGTACTCTTTGCCTTTGTAGGTAAATTTTTCGGGGAGTTTTCCCAAGTAGGCATCCAAAATGCCTTCAAAACCTGCCTGCCATCCTGTTGAGAGGCGTTTGTTCGGATTTTTCACCACCACATTCAGGTAAGCCTTCAGGGCATCGTCCAATTCGCCGTGCTTGTGCTTTTCTTCACCATAATTCAGCCCTTCCAAGACCTCATTGGGCACAATGCCATAATCTTTGATGCAGTCGAGAACATCCTGAAACGAACCTCCCGCCGCAAAATTCAGCGTACCGTGCATGCGCACATACTTTTGGGCTTTGTCGGCATAATTGTGCCACACAACAAACATTTCCGACAGGTCTGTTTCGCCTTTTCCTTGACGCAACAACTCGGCTTCAAGCTGTCCCAAGCCCGAAAAGCTCCAACAAGTGCCGGAACTCGCCTGATTTTTGACCGATGTAATCGGAACCTCTTTCACGGTTGTGAACGCGAACGTGTCAACAGCCACCCCTGTTTCAGGTGCTGCAAACGTAGATGAACAAAGGCAAAATGCCAATAAAATACCAAATAACTGTTTCATAATGCTATAATTTTTATCATTTTTTAATCATTCAATCACAAAAACTAATGTCTCTTCCGATGGAAATTTGTCGTAAATAAATTTTGCATGTGAGGAGGCATTACGCACACAGGCATGCGACAGGGGCATAGTACCCAATGATGAGCGAAACTCCACAATATTCTTTTCCGAAGCCAAATGAAGCGTTGAGTCTGAAGCACTCACCGGCACCCCGTGGAGATAAGCTCCTTCACTAAAACGACTTGCCCAAGGTGCCCAGCCGCCGATTTCCCTTGTGCCGTCCTTACAAAACGGCATCACTTTCACCTTATTTTGGATGACGAACAAGCCCAATGGTGTTGGATGTTGATAGGGTGGTCGGTGTGCGCCGGTGGTGCAGGGGTTCATGCTACGCACCACCCAATCGGCGTTCACTTTTTCATACGTGGATATGTTTTGATTTTTGCGGTCAACGACCACCACCTTTTCAAATCCGGTGTCTTTCGACATTTGATAAACATATTTTGAAGGTATCCTGTATATTTCGTCCATATCAAACATCTTTGCAATGGTAAAACCCTCTTGCTCCCCAATGATTTTTACCAGCGAACCGTCGCTCCCATAGCGGTCGGGCACCTTCAAATCATTCGGCAAATACAGCGGAATGGCTTGGTCGCGCTCCTTACCGTAACTATCGGTTATCGTCCTATACTCGTTCCTTTTGCTGTTGCGGGGCAAAGGTGGTTCTCCGTGTCCATTGCTTTTATTTTTCAAAATGCCCCATGATTCGCCGATAACGAGGTAAAATTGGTCAACCTCTGCCAAACTTGCTTTTATTTTGTCCCATTGAAATTCGCGTGCATGGCTTTTGTAGTTATAGGTGTCGTCCAATGTGTATTTTTTGTAGGTCAATGCTTTATTTAACTGCTGTGCAGTAGCCGGAAACCAGTTACCGGTTACCGGCGACCAGTTTGCTGTTAGCAGGATGCAGATGAGAGCGAATGACCTTCGGCTTTTCATGTGTTGAATTTGTTTAGTTTGCTTAGATATTTGCCTATGATGTCAAATTCCAGATTAACGATTGTACCCGCTTTTATTTGATGAAAATTTGTAAATTCGTAGGTGTAGGGGATGATTGCCACCTGAAAACCGGCATCCTGCGAATTAACCACCGTCAAACTCACGCCATTGACACACACGGAGCCTTTCTCAACTGTCATATAACCCTGTTGCGCCATTGTCTTGTCAAAGTGATACTTGAACGAATAGTACCAACTTCCTTGATTTTCAACCACTTGTGTGCATTCTGCTGTTTGGTCGACATGCCCCTGCACGATATGTCCGTCCAGCCGACCGTTCATTTGCATACTGCGCTCGACATTCACCTTATCGCCGATTTTCAGCAGACCAAGATTCGTCTTGTCAAGCGTTTCTTTGATGGCAGTCACCGTGTAGCTATCCTCTGTGAGGTTTACGACCGTCAGACACACGCCATTGTGCGACACACTCTGGTCAATTTTCAATTCGCTCAAAAAGGAACAACGCAATGTCAAATGCAAATTGCCCCGTTCCATCACCCTGTTGACCACCGTAGCGGCTTCTTCTACTATTCCTGAAAACATTTCTCTAAATTTGCTTCGTAATTTGGGCACAAATGTACAACTTTATTTGTGAATTTAGAAATGTAGGAATGTAGGAATGTAGAAATTTAGGAATTTAGAAATGTAGGAATGCAGGAATTTAGGAATGTAGAAATTTAGGAGATTAGAAAATATTCCTACATTTCTAAATTACTAAATTTCTACATTAAAAAAAGGTTTGTCCGCAGATGCGAGCAAACCTCTTGATTACCGACCTTTTGTTTCTGTTTACTTCACCACTATTGGCTTTTTGAACTGCTGAACATTGCCCAGCGCATCAAAAACCTCCAGATAGGCGATGTAAACGCCGTGATTGAGATTGCCGCTCAGATTGCGGTAAATCACGCCACGACTGCCCAGCACCTCATTGTTGAGCACCGTTTCCACACGTCGCCCCATCATGTCGTAGATGAATAGCCGTGCGCTGTAGCCGGCTCTATCTAACTGATAGTGAATGCCGTACTGCTCATTGCCGCCACTTGGGTATTCAACCCACAGCGCATCGGGCTTGTTCACCGGCGTGATGCCGGTGGACGAAGCATCGAATGCTTTCACGACAAAATCATCGAAAGAGTAGGCTACGTTATTCGTCTTTGTTCCATAACAAACAACGCCAAAGTAATTGGCTGTGGGAATATCCGAAATGTCTTTCGTTCCTTCCACCGTCCAATCATCTTCGCCCTCTAACTTGGAACGCAATGTGAAACGGCCTGAAGATTCCCATGTAGCACGAATTTGCACCACAAAGGTCTTCAATTTGACACGGTCTTTCACACCTGCAATCAAAGATTTGTTGGCTTTGCCCTTGTTTGCTTGCCACAAACTGATGTTGTCATCGTCGCTACCACCGATACGGACAAAAAAGCCGTTGGGGTCGATCAAATCTTCGTCTTCACTCGTAAGAAAGACACGTACATAGTTCGTTGTCGATGGGTCTGGGGTTTTCAAATCCATCTTGACAGCAAACGTCCACTCACCACCGCGCGCAATGGTTGAGGGCGTTCGCAACTGTACCGTGAGCGCACCCCATCCGGAGGCATTCACCTGTAGTTGCTCGCTGCTGTTGACCGTAAACGAGTCCACATCGCCGCTCCAATTAACACTGCGCGAGTCGCCTGTGAAAGCTCCATCGCTAAAATCATCACTGAACTGGGCAACCGCTCCAAGCGATTGCATCAAAATTGAGAAAGTCAAAAAAATTTTTTTCATGACAAAAAAATGTTTTTATTGTTAAATAATTAGTACTTTTGCAGGCTCAAACCCTGCGTTGTTTTTGGAATTATTTATAAAAAGCTTTTGCAGGGTCGGTAACTACATTTGCTGTTTGGTTGACAATTCCGCTGCAAAGGTACGGTGTTATTTTGAGATATGCAAGAAAAAAGTGAATTATTTTTAAATAAATTTGAAAAAAATATGAAAATAGCTATTGTAGGTGCCAGTGGCGCGGTTGGACAAGAATTTTTACGCGTGTTGGACGAGCGGAATTTCCCCGTTGACGAGTTAGTGCTCTTCGGCTCGGCGCGAAGTGCAGGAACGGACTATACTTTTCGCTGTAAATCCGTGACAGTCAAAGAATTGAAACACAATGACGATTTCAAAGGCGTGGACATCGCCTTCACATCGGCAGGCGCAGGCACGTCCAAAGAGTTTGTGGACACCATCACCAAATATGGTGCCGTGATGATTGACAATTCCAGCGCGTTTCGCATGGATGCCGATGTGCCGTTGGTGGTGCCGGAGATGAATGCCGAAGATGCCAAAAACCGTCCACGCGGCATCATAGCCAACCCCAATTGCACAACCATTCAGATGGTGGTGGCGTTGAAACCGTTGGAGCAGTTGTCGCACATCAAACGTGTGCATGTTTCGACCTACCAGGCGGCGTCCGGAGCCGGAGCCGCTGCGATGGCGGAATTGGAGAAACAATACAAGCAGATTGCAAAAGGCGAAACGCCAACAGTAGAAAAGTTTGCCTACCAATTGGCATACAACCTAATCCCGCAAGTGGATGTGTTCACCGAAAACGGCTACACAAAGGAAGAGATGAAAATGTATCACGAAACGCGCAAAATCATGCACTCCGATGTGGAAGTAAGTGCGATGTGCGTGCGTGTGCCCTCACTGCGCGCCCACTCCGAAGCCATTTGGATTGAAACGGAACGCCCCATTTCAGTAGAAGAAGTCCGCACAGCATTTGCAAAGGCAGAGGGAGTAGTCGTGCAAGACAACCCCGAAAAAAAGGAATACCCCATGCCCCTGTTCATAGCAGGCAAAGACCCCGTCTATGTAGGGCGCATCCGCAAAGACATTTCCAACCCCAACGGCATATCATTCTGGTGCGTAGGCGACCAAATCAAAAAGGGAGCAGCCCTGAATGCAGTGCAAATTGCGGAGTATTTGATTCGGGAGAAGGCAATTTGAAAACTTCTGTAAGTCATATAGCGTGAGTTTTTGGATGCTGTAATACGAAATCCGGTAATTGTTCAAGGCAGATATATAATATTGATTGTTTCGTTGAGTTGTTTTATCTTTTCAATCATTTCACGAAAAGAAGGGTAATCGCCGTAAATCATCGTTTGCATCTTTTTGTAGTCGTCTTCCCATTTTGCAATTACACTTTCAGGTGGAACAATGTTGATTTTGTCGGGCAAAAGTGTGTCGTAATCAAAATCTTTCATTGCAATAAACATTCGGCGGTGGGCGATTATTGATTTGTACAATTCTTTGTTATTCAATGCTTTGTCGGAAATGGGCGTGTCTAACATTCGTACAATATCGTATAAATGGCGGCTCATTCGTTCCACCCGAATTAAATCGTTTTGCTTTGAAAATTCCTCGTGTAGCAGGCAAACTTTTTCCAAAAATGTGCGTTCCGGTGCTACAACATTGATAGCAAAAGGCTTCTCGGCAAATGTTGATTGCGGAAATATTTCATCAATAAATGATTGAATTTTAACTTTTTCCACCGGCTCTTTCATCGACCGTCCGCTAATTTCCAAAATGACAACATTTTTGATATATGTGCTACTTTCAAATACTGTTTTGTATTCTACAAAAATCTTTTCGGGGTCAACGGTCGTAATCGGCGTGATATTCATATTGATGGAAAACAGATTTTCAGGTATTCCGTTCGCCACCATTTGTTTTGCCAAATCGTGTTGCAATGTGTTGCGTACAAACTTGCAAGCCGCTTTACGCAAGTTTTTACTGATTTGCTTAATGGTAAATGTTTCGCCAACAAAGCCGAAATATTCGCGGTTTAGCGCAATGTCAACATCTTCCGAAAATCGTTCAATGACATTCCAGCATTTGCTCAGAGAAGTACCTCCTTTGAATGATAAAATTTCGGCATAAGGCAATGAGAATAAGGCGCGAAGGACAGTTGTTACCCAAATGTCTTTTTCGATAATAACCTGTGGCAGATTGTTTCCTTCGTGTAATTGATTGATAATGTCAATTTTTTCGTTGTCAGATAATTGTAAAAACGTCATAATGTTAATAATAATTTACGAATCCAAACCGGCATTATTTTAATATCCGCCTCAAATTCTTGTTTGCTAATGCGTGAAAAATGTGATTTGATAATTTCTGTTTGTTCTTGCGTAATTTTGCCTTCGCCGATTTCGCGCAATGCGGAAACAATAAGCATCAGAAATTCAGACTTGTATGCCAAGCGTTTGACTTCCGAAGTGTGCTTAAAGAGGATTCCTTTTCCGTTACCAATTTTCACTCGTCTTGCTACTCCATCGGTTATATAAACAATGTTTGTAGGTACTTGTGTAGAAAGGTTTAACAGATTAAGCGCGTGAACACCGGTAGGAACAATGCGGGCTTTGTCTCGTTTGGCAATGGCTTTGGCGATTTCGTCAAGTGCAGGTTTGCCCGAAAGTTTTACGCCGTACAATTCTTTTTCCTTTTTGGGATACCAATAAATGCCGGTTGCAAGGCGAACAAGCAAACCTGACTGCACCAATCTCTGCAACGATTTTTTTACTGCATCGGGTGTCCCTAAAGCAGCAAAATCGTCTATGAAAAATATTTTACCACGCTTGTGATTTTTTACTTTCCTTTCTATTTGATTTACAGTTGTTTGCATAGATTATTATCAGTTAATTTTGTCCCCGAAACGTGACAAATCGGGGACAAAATTCGACTGCAAAGGTAGTCATTTTTTTGATACATACATTACATATTCTGCGTTATAAATTGAATTATCTGTTTGGCGGTAGCGTCTTTTAGTATCACTGTTTTGTTTTTGCTTAGTAGGTAGATGGTTGGGATGGCTTGCAGGTCGTAGAGGTGCTTGTCTTCTATGGTGGTGTTTTTGTCGTGGGCTATAATCCAATTTTTTGGCATATCCGACAGTTTTTGCTTCCAGATTTCCAAATCTTTGTCGGGATATAGTGCCAGCACTTTCAGCCGCCCGTTGCGTTGCAGGTTGTTGAGAACATCCGAACTTTCGAGCGCACTTATGACCTCCGCACAGGCGTGACAATCGGGGTTGTAGAATAGCAAGAGGGTATATTCGCTCGCTATCCGGTGCAGCCGTCCCGACTGTCCCGATGGCAAGGTATAACTGAAATCGGTTGCCTGCTCGCCCACACGATTTTTCAACATCATCTCCAAATGGTATTTTGCAGGCTCTTTTTCGGCAATAGTCAGCAGTGGGCTACGGCTCGCAAGGATGTATTGCGCCACCGGAATATACAACTCATCGTTGCGCATCGGGGAATTGGGGTCGTGCAGATACGTTTTGGCTGTGGTTAAGAAATAGCGCAGCATGGTGCCGGTGGGTTCCTTCTCCGCCTTGTACATCAGGTATTGAATGCTCAACACAGTCGCCTGTCGATGCGCGTGGGGCAACACATCAATGAAATCCACAAAAGCCTGCTCCGTGATTTCGGGCCGGTGGATACAGGCGGTGTCGCTGAAATCAAAATTATCCCAATAATGCGTCACCAGATAGTCTGCACGGTCTTGCGGTTTCGTCAACAGTTCCGGAATGGCAGGCAACACAAACGCCCGCTGCGGATTAGACACATTTTGCGTGTTGCTCTTGTTGGTGCATCCTGTCAGCAGGATGAGGCTTATGAGCCATGTTTGTTTTTTTAGCATTGTTTGTTATTTTTATTTGTCTGTATTTGTCTGAATCATGATTTACAGGATTTTAGGATTAACAGGATTATATTTTCTATTATTCTTTATCATCTTGTCTATCATCTTATTATCATCCTGTTCATCCTAAAATCCTGTAAATCATGATTCAGACTAACTTCAAAGTATCCACAAAATTAGTCCGGTTCAAAATCGACCGCCCCAGCGTAATCTCATCGGCATATTCGATTTCGTCGCCTATGGAGATGCCTCGCGAGATGATGGACATTTTTACGGCGATGTCGGAGAGTTTGCGGTAGATGTAAAAATTGGTGGTGTCGCCTTCCATTGTGGAACTTAGGGCGAAAATCAGTTCGCTGATGCCGCCTGCTTTCACGCGCTCTACCAAACTTTCTATTTGCAAATCTTTGGGACCGATGCCATCCATGGGCGAAATGATGCCTCCGAGCACGTGATACAAGCCTCTGAACTGCCCTGTGTTTTCAATCGCCATCACTTCTTTGATGTTTTCGACCACGCAGATTAGGGAGGCGTCGCGCGACAGGTCGCCGCAGATTTGGCATACTTCGTCGTCGCAGATATTGTGGCACACGCGGCAGTAATTGACTTCGCGGCGCAGTTCAATCATCGCGTTTCCGAATGTTTCCACCTCTTCCGGTGAGCGTTTTAAGGAGTGTAGCACCAAGCGCAGGGCTGTTTTACGACCTATGCCGGGCAATTTGGCAAATTCATTGACCGCATTTTCCAACAACACCGATGGATACTTCTGTATCAACGTCTATTTTTCTTGTTTTGTTCGTTTTGACGCTGTTTGAGCAGTGCCTGTTGCTGCCTTTGCGCCTCTTCCAAGCGTGCCATGAAGCCCGATTTTTTCTTCGCCGGCTTGGCTTTTTTCTTGTTCGCTTCGAGTTTTGCCAACAACTGATTTTCATCAATCATGAAGCGGAAGCCAATCGTTTGCGCCAGCGTAATCAGCGACGAAACCGAATAATACCAGTTCAGACCCGCAGGATAGTCGTTGAGCACGAAAAACATCACCACCGGCATCAGATACATCATCAAATTCATGCCGGGCATCTGCTCCTGCCCCATTGCCTGTTGCCCCATCGTGAATTTCGTGTTCAGAAGCATCAAAACGGTCATCAACAAGCAAAACAAACTGATGTGGTCGCCCAGCAACGGGATGTGGGTGCCAAACGAAACAATCGAATCGTAGGTCGCCATGTCATCGGCAAACCAGAAAGCCTTGTGACGCAACTCAATAGCAGTCGGAAAAAACATGAACAGCGCAATCAGAAACGGCATCTGCACCAGCATCGGCAGGCAACCCGCCATCGGACTTGCGCCCACCTGCTTATAGAGTTCCATCGTCTTCTGCTGACGTGTGAGGGCGTTGTCCTGACCCGGATATTTTTCCGTAATCGCCTGCACCTGAGGCTTTAACACCCGCATTTTTGCCGAAGACATCAACGACTTGTACGTCAACGGAAACAACACAACACGGATAATCACAGTCAGCAGCAAAATCGCCAGCCCAATATTGTTGCACCAACTTGTAAGCCAGTCAAATACGGGGATAATCAGGTATTTGTTAATCGGGCGAAGCAGCGGCTTCCAGCCCAGCGGCACCAATTTTTCCAACTCCACTTTTTCTTCGGGTGCAAACTTTGTGGCATCATAATTTTTCAGCAAACTGTATTTGTTCGGACCCAAAAAATAGGTAAACCGGTTCGCCGCAACCTTGTCAAAGGGCACGCTAATGGACGAGGAATATTCTTTTTCATATTTGTCATTTTTCAGCACACGCGATTCCAAACGTGCCGACTCAAAGTCGCGGTGGGCGATGAGAACGGATGAAAAAAACTGATTTTTGTAGCCAATCCACTTCAAACGGGTGGTGATGTCGATTTGGTCGTCTTTGCTGTCACTCAATTCCTCAAATTCGTCAGATAAAAACTTGTAAGTCAGGCGACTGTAGCGTTCTTCCCACACCCGCCCTTTTTCCTGCTGGCGAATTTTCTGCCGCCATTTGAAATACACATTCGGCGCATTGGGCGACAGCACCGTTTCCAAATTCGTTGCCTGAATGTCGAAATCCACCAAATAGTCGTCGGGGTGCATCGTATAGACGAAATCCAACGACTGCCCTGCATCGGCATGCAGTCGCAACACCGTTTTGAGTGGCGTCTGCGGGAGAACTTCAAACCGAAAATCCTTCGTGTTCAGGATGCGATTGTTGGCGGTGGTGAACGTCATATCAAACACCGATTCGTCGTTGCCGAACAAATACAGCGGCTCGCCCAAGTGATTAGAAAAGTTTTTCACCCGTGCCGAACTGATTTGCCCGCCGCGGGTGCTGATTTTCAGTTCCAGCAAGTCGTTTTCCAGCGTGACAGTGTCTTCTTTGCCTCCGACAGCCGCTGCAAACGGTCCATAAGCATCGCGTAGTTGCGCTTTTGTATCCAAATCGGACAACGCCGTACTCTTGTCATTGCGGGCTTGACCCGCAATCCCCTCTGTTTCAGGCGATTTAGGCTCTGTAGCCAACGCAACCGCCAATTCATTCATTTGTCGCACAAGAGCAATCGAGTCATTGTAGCGACGAAGTGCCGCCTGCTGCTCCACATTGGGTCTGTTGAGGTACGAAAACCCCACCAGCACCGCTATAATCAGGACAAAGCCTGTGATTGTATTTTTATCCATTTCCCTGTTTTTTTCGGGCGCAAAATTAGATAAAAATCGCGAGATGTACAAGTGCGGGAGAAAAAAAATTGGCAAGGCAAGTTCAATTAGTCACTGCGAAAAATTGCTATTGCGGGCAACCTAAATTTTGCGTATCTCAAAATAATTACATATCTTTGTAGCCGAGTATTGTAGCGACAATGTTTAGGCTAACGAATTAATGGCTGTATGGCAAAACTAAAGAGTATTTTGTTGGGTATGGGTGCATTTTTTGCAACCCAAAATATGGCGGCACAATATGCGATGCCATCCCTGGAGTGGGCAAAAGATTTGATTATTTATGAATTGAATCCCAAAGGATTTACTTCGCCGCAAGGTGCCGAAACCGGCACTTTCAACAGCACGCGGGAGAAAATACCCCATTTGGCGGAATTGGGCATCAACGGCGTGTGGTTTTCCGGACATAATTGGGGCGACCACCGGCATTTTTACAATATCTGGACACAATATGCTACTATTCGCCAAGATAGCATCGAACCCACTTTGGGCACTCCAGCGGAATTTAAGGCGATGATTGACGACTTTCACCGTCACGGAATCAAGGTTTTTCTGGATGTCATCACCCACGGAGTCATCAGTTACAGCCCGCTGATTTGGGAACATCCGACGTGGTTCAAAGGCGGCTCGTGGGGAATGACCGATTTTGACTGGTATGGCGGGCATGCCGACTTGGACGATTGGTGGGTGAATACATATACCAATTATGTGACCCGATACGGCGTGGACGGCTTCCGCTTGGATGTCGATATGTATCGTCCCGATTTGTGGAACAGGATAAAAGAAAACGCCCTTCAGGCAGGGCATCCGATAGTGGTTTTCGATGAGCCTACTCAACATTGTGAAGGCGTTGCCGATTTTTATCAAAAAATGACAGCGCTTAGTGTCCAAACAGAAGGGGTCGATACAAATAACCGCTTGATAGATAATGCCGCGGCGTTTTATAGTAATTCTATCAACACAATTCATGATTTCGCAGTCAGAGAAGTAAAACTGACCTATTCGGACGATACGCAAGTAATGAATCTTCCTTTTACGTTGGAAACGGGCGAGCCCGAAGCAAAAATAAAAATCAGCAGGCTTGACCCTGCCAAAACCGTAAAGGGTATTTCGGTTACTATCGAGGGGCAATCAGGGGTCTTTAGAGGTGAGGTAACTTACTCTATATTAGGCACAAAGGCTGACCTTTCGGAATACCCCTTGTATCTCACCGGTTTATCAGAAATAACAGTTGGTTTTACGCCTTATCTTCCGGATAATTATCTTCAAACGGTTCAGTTGTCCTGCCACGACGATGGCTGGGATGGTTTTCCACTGACCAGCAATCCTTACGTTGCCGAGGGAAGCCGCTGTCTGTTTGGCTACAGTTGCCTGTTCCAACCGGCGATACCCATTTTTATGAGCGGCGAGGAATTTGATGCCGACTATATGCCCTTCCCTTCCCATTCGCCTTTCCTGTTTAAAAAGGAAAAAGTGGGGCAAGGTAAATGGCTGTATGCCACTATGATACAGTGGGAGCAGTTGAAACAAAAGAAACACGCCGATATGCTGGCGGATGTTAAAAAGATGATTGCCATTCGCAAGCAGGAAAGCAGTTTGCTGTATGCTTCAAAGAATAACGTGGCTGTTAATATAGATTCTTTGGCATTTTCCTGCTCCGCAAAAGTGCCGGTACCGTATATTCTTTGGAATGATAAAACCGCGTTGCTCGTGGCAGGTAATCCTACGGACAAAGACGTTAAAATCACAGTCGATATTCCGCTTGACAAAATAAAGCAAGGTGCAAAAAAATAGTCATTACCGATTTATGGAACGGCGGCAAAAAAGAAATAACATCTGAAGGACTGAGAAAATTTACTTTCACCGTGAAAAAAGACCATACGGCAGGCGGCGGTATCGGTGTCTTTAAAATTGAATAAAATTAAATAGTATCATAATAAAAAAAAAGACTGCATCAACTTGTGATACAGTCCTTTTTTACTTTTGCTGCTGTGCTTTTGACACACAGCAGACAAAATTACTGTGCGGGAGCTTCAACATCTGCCTCGGCATCTGCTGATTCATCTTCAACCATTTCTTCTACTATCACTTCTTCTGTAGTACAACTGCTTTCTTTAGCAGTATTCTTACCACCACATGAAGAGAGAGAAACGACCGCAACTAATGCTGCAAACAATACAACTTTTTTCATTGTGAAAAATATTACGTTTTAACAACTTATTTGAAAATTCCTCTTACTTTCCAATTGCTTGTAAGAACGCACCGTCTTTCACATATTGTGCAAATTCCAAATCGTTCAATGCTTTATTTGCCAAAGACGAATCTTTAGAAATCGCATTTTTCAAGTTAGAAGTCACCTGACTGGCATTGTTGGTGCGGGCACCTACAATTGCTTTCAGATAGTCCGTCGTTGCATCGGGCGTTGCCACAGCATTCAATGTGGCACTTGCTTTCGCGTAATCTTTTGACAAAATCTGCGTCAATGCTGCATTGTTGCTTGCAGTGTTGCCGTAGGATTGTTTAGCCTGTGCATAGTTGCCATCCAACGCTGCTACCAGACCTTGTGCGTTGTTAACACCTTGTGCACCGGATGCTTTTGCCAGATATTGACCTGCCGAAGCGCGGTCTCCTTTTGTAAGAGCTACATACGCCAAGTTTAAGTTTGCTTCGGGCAAAGCACCATTAATGCTGTTTGCTTTTTTGAAGAAATCTGCAGCACCGGAAATATTGCCTTTCTGATACTCCAACACACCTGCGTTGTTGTAAGCACGGGCATCATTGGGAAACAACTCAATAGTCTTCTTATAAATGGTTGCCTTTTCGCCGGGCGTTGCAGCAAGTCTACCTGCTGTAAGCAACTCATCTGCGGTCAACGCTTGAGGATTTGAACTTGCCAAAGATGTGATTTGAGCATCTGTTTTGCCCACTTTTCTGACCGTAGCAGACAAACGTGAACGACGCAATTGAGGCAAAATTTCGTCTGCCAAAGTAGAATACACAGCAGAGATGTTTTTGATTTCACGTTCGCGTTGTTCAGTGTCGGAATACATAGACAACACGCGCAAAATCAAGTCTTTATCTTGGAGGTTTGATTTTTGAACCAACTCCTTGAATCCATCCCAATCCTGTGCAGTGTATTTTGCCGTGATTGGTGCTGTTACCTTGTTCTTTTTCAACTCAGCAGCAAGGTATTTGTTCGTGTTCACTTCACGTTGCGCCGCCAACTTGTCGTTCAATTTAAACCCACCATCAGGCGATGCGTAAGCCGAAATCTCAACGTCAACTGTCTGTTCTTTAGACAATCCTGCATCCTTCACTTTTTTGCTCCAATCAGCGAGTTCTGCTTTTTTCAATTCACTTGCACGCAACTCCGCCCTTTGGATAAGGAACAGCAGGTCGGCATTGTGAACCACCGGAGCATCTGCTTGAATCTGGGTTGTAAACGACGGCGTTTCCGTAACCGCGGTCAACAACGCCGCAGACGACAATACGCCATTACCAATCGGCAACTCAGGAAGCTTAACTTCCTTTGAACCGACTTTCGCCTTGAAAGTCAACCACAATGTTGACGTTCGCATTGCTGCAACATAAGGAAACGATGCTTCCAACACACCACTTCCGCCGGTGCTCTGAGGAATCACTTGCCCGTTGCCTTTCACTTTCTCCCCTTGGAAAGTGTAAGGAGTGCCGACTGCTTCGCCACCTTCGTAGCGCAAAACAGGAGTCATTTCCAACGTTGCCACATTAACAAACCACTTTGCAGGGAATGTTACATTGATAGTCACAGGAACTTGGCCACCGACCAATTCCAGGGGTTGAGGAACTGCCGAAACTGCATCAGCCGGCAGGGGTGGTAAGGATGCACTACAAGAGGTAAAGCCCACTACAGACATTACAGCCAGTGCCAGAACCAAATAAATTTTTTTTTCCATACGATATTTTTTTAACTTAATTAGTAATTATATTTTCTCTCTAAATAAAAACAGCGGCAAAGATACAACTTTTTTTTAACATACAAACAAAAATAGTCCTTTTTCTCGCTTTTTTATTATATTTTAAGATTTTGACCTAATATTTCTACAGGTCAATTTATCTCTGCCTCTTATTTGCTATTCTTTTTGTAATACTTAATCATCTTTGGCACAACCACTTCCACATCGCCTGTTATCACATAATCGGCGACACTGTTGATGGGCGCGTTGGGGTCGTTGTTGATGGCAATTATCATGGAGGACTCCTGCATACCCGCGATGTGCTGGATTTGACCGGAAATGCCGCACGCAATGTAGAGTTTGGGGCGCACTGTGACGCCTGTTTGCCCAATTTGTCGCTCGTGCTCTGCATATCCGGCATCGACCGCCGCGCGCGAAGCTCCCACTTCTGCGCCAATCGTGTTTGCCAAATCGTGCAACAGTTGGAAATTTTCTTTCGACCCCAAGCCGTAGCCCCCGGCTACGATAATTGGTGCGCCTTTGATGTTCACTTTGGAGGCTTCGATGTGGCGTTCAATCACGCTCACCACGAAATCGGTGTCCGAAACGTACTGTTTCACATCGTGCGCCACCGTTTTACCTTTATAATTAGCATCCAGAATTTCTTTTTTCATCACGCCTTCGCGCACCGTTGCCATTTGCGGGCGGTTTTCGGGGTTTACAATCGTTGCCACGATGTTGCCGCCGAATGCGGGGCGAATTTGATACAGCAGATTGGTGTAGGTCTTGCCCTCCTTCTTTTCTTCGTGGTCGCCGATTTCCAACGCGGTGCAGTCAGCAGTCAAGCCGCTGAACAAGGCTGAGGACACACGCGGACCTAAATCGCGACCGATATTAGTGGCACCCATCAGCGCGATTTGCGGCTTTTCTTCGCCGAAAAGTTTCACCAGCACCGCCGTGTGGGGCAGCGAGGTGTAGGGCGCGAGGCGGGCATCATCGAACGTGTGCAACACATCCACCCCGTAAGGGAACACCTGCGCACCGATTTTGTCCAATTTTGTGCCCACAGCCACCGCTTCGACCTGACATTTCAACTGATTTGCCAGCGAGCGACCTTTGGTAAGCAGTTCAAGACTAACGTCCTGCACCTTACCGTCTTCTATTTCGAGATATACAAATAAATTATTCATAACTTAACCGATTGTGTGATTGGTGATTAACTCCACGATGAGTTCTTCGATTGCCTGGTCGGAAGAATCCAGTGTTTTACTCTCTTTCGCCTGAAATACAACGCTTTCGATGGCTTTCACCTTCGTTGGTGAGCCTGACAAGCCGCACTGCTGCGGGTCGGCATCGACATCGGCGGCACTCCATTCGGTGGCTGCCGTGCCTTTTTTGTGGCGAAGCACCAATTTGGCATTGCGCGGGCGGCATTCGGGTGCGGCATCCGAAACGGTAATCAGCATCGGCAACTTGCCCTTTGCGACCTCAACACCGCCTTCCAAACGGCGCACAACCGTGATTTCACCACCTTCGGCAGACACCACATTGGCGGCGTAAGTGATTTGGGGGATGCCCAACTTTTCAGCCACCTGCGGACCCACCTGCGCGGTGTCGCCGTCGATAGCCTGACGTCCGGACAGGATGATGTCGAACTTGCCGATTTTTTTGATTGCCGTGCTCAGGGCATAACTTGTTGCCAGCGTGTCGGCACCGGCAAAGGCGCGGTCGGTGAGCAAATAGCCGCCGTCGGCACCGCGGAACAAGCCTTCGCGCACGATTTCTTCCGCGCGGGGAGGTCCCATCGTCAGCAAAGTAACCGTTGTGCCGGCATAGCGTTCCTTCAAACGTAATGCCTGCTCCAAGGCAAGCAAATCTTCCGGATTGAAAATAGCAGGCAACGCGGCACGATTGACCGTTCCGTCTTCTTTCATCGCGTCTTTCCCAACGTTGCGCGTGTCAGGCACCTGTTTTGCAAGAACTATAATTTTAAAGCCCATATTTTTTATTGAATTTAGGTACAAAGTTAGTATTTTTTTTTGAATAACGCATCTTTTTTTTGATACATCTTCCCTAATTGTCAATAGTTGTCTGCGATGGCAGCCGCGATGCTTTCTAATTCTTGTGTCGTGAATGGCTTGCGCGGTGCCTTGAAGTCCAAATCACCCTCATCATTGATAGGAATCAGGTGAATGTGGGCGTGCGGCACTTCCAGCCCGATGACCGACAGCGCAATTTTTTTGCATGTAATCACTTTTTTCATCGCTTTTGCCACTTTTTTCGCGAATACAAACATGTCTGCCAGTAGTTTGTCGTCCATGTCGAAAATGTAATCCACTTCCTTTTTCGGCACCACCAACACATGCCCTTTGGCAACCGGATTGATGTCCAAAAACGCGTAAAAAAACTTGTCCTCCACAATTTTGTGGGCAGGTACCTCTCCTTTGACTATTTTACTGAATATACTCATAATGAAATATTTATGATTTCGAATGTCAGGATGCCCGAAGGCACTTTTATCTCTACTATGTCGCCCACTTTTTTCCCCATCAGTCCTTGTGCGATGGGGGTTTTGACGGCTATTTTGCCTGTTTTCAGGTCGGCTTCCTGTTCGGAAACCAGCGTGTAAACCATCTGCTGATTGTTTTTCGTGTTTCGGATGGTTACTTTTGTCAAAATCTGCACGGAGTCCGTGGTGATTTTACTTTCGTCGAGCACGCGGGAATCCGCAAACAATGCTTTCAACTGCGCAATCTTGGCTTCAAGCATCCCCTGAGCCTCTTTTGCCGCATCGTATTCCGCATTTTCGGACAAGTCGCCCTTGTCACGTGCTTCTGCTATCTGCTTCGTGATTGCCGGTCGCTGTTCGGATTCCATTTGACTGATTTCCGCCTGCAACTTGTTGTAACCATCTCTCGTCATGTAAGTTAACGCCATATTTCTTTATTTTTGTACAGACAAATAAGAATTTCGGACATTTCTACCCGAAACCCTTACTTTCTTTACTACTAATTTTTAATCGGCTGCAAAGGTAAACATTTTTTTTGAATCGGCAAGTTTTAATGATTTTTAACAATCCAACTGCATCACCGCATTGTCTTTACTTTTTCACCACCTTCACGGTATCATCACCGAGCCGCATCAGATATATTGTTGTCATTTTTCCTGCACCTGCCGAGTTGTAGGTGTAGGCGACTTGTGCAAAACTGTTTGCGGCAAGCAGCAAACTTGCGATTGTGAGTAAAAATTTTGTTTTCATGACTTGTTGTTTTTTTGAGTTGCAGAGTTACATATTTTTTTTAAATTAAAACCTATAACCCAATCCTATGTTGATGCCCTTTTGAGTTAGTTTATCTGTTCCAATAGAACCCTCAGGAGACGAGCCTAAATTTAATATGTTAGATTGCATTTCAGGACTTATAGAAACAGATATACCGGAGTTAAAGGTATATTCTGCACCAATATTGATTTTGCCACCAACTCCCCATGTGTATCCCATTCTTGGATGATAATTGAAAGATAAACCGGCACCAACAAACAGATATTTAAGAAAGTGTAATTTCAGATTCACCGGTATAGAAAATATAAAAAGGGTTTCATCATATTTAAATTTATTATTCTGTGCAAACATAAGATTGGATACAAGAGCCATTTTATTAGATGTCACAGATATTCCTGTGCCTACTTCAAAACCACCTGAATCTCGATGGGAATAATCAAACCCAAATGTAAAGTAATTTATCCCTGTATAATCCCTATTAACAGCATCGCCAATTCTGTCATCACTGGAATAATTGCTTTTGCCAAATGATACATGACCACCCAAATAATTGCGCTTTTCATTCTGAGCATGAACGTTTATTGTTCCGCAAATGATAATTAACACTAAAAACCTTTTCATATTTATTTTATTTTATATTTCAATCCAAACATTTTTTTTTCTGTTTCTGTTTCATTTTGTTCTGAAACTGACAATTCCGGAAATCATCCAAGATGACAGGCTTATGTCTTTCTCAAAATTCACTTTAACGCCGTTCCAATCTATTTCATCAACACTTCCTCCTGTTGCGGATAATTTTAAGCCGAATCCCCAATTAGGAGAAATTTTATAATCCGCGCTAATTCCAATATTAGAACCGAAAGCCGGTGTTGTGCTTCGACCTTTTATATTCTTTCCTCCACTATCTATCTCTGCATAATCGGTAAAAAACACGGCTCCACATCCCAATGTGAAAGTGCACAACCAATCATCCCAATCATAACGCATGGCAAAGGCAGGTCCTGCATAAGTATAAGATTGCGTTTCTAAATAAGATACGTTTGGAACGCCCGTAGTTGGAAGGAAAGTGAAAAATGCTGTCGCCTTAGTATGTACATAATTGAAATCCAACCCTATACCATAACTGAAAGCATCTTTTTTCTTCCAATTGAAATAATATTGCATTTCTGCTTCCAAACCGAAACCGGTGGTCAAATCTTCTGACATTTTATCTAAAACAACATCTCCATATTTTAATACTTCACCGATTCCCTTTGCATATCCTCCGCCGATAGATATTCGGAATGCCGATTGTTTGGGAATATCAGTGCCATTCCCAACAATAGTGCCTTGTGCCTGCAAATGGATAGACAATAGTACAAACACACAAGATAAAACCGATTTAATTATAGTTTGCATAATAAACATTAACGTATGGGCAAATGAAAAATTGCCACAGGATAGCTCTTAAACCACTGTTCGGCGTAGGCTCTGTGCCTACGTCGAATTAAACGCAAGGCTCCAGCCTTGCATAAACAACCATTCCTATTTTTTACATATCTATTCATATATCATCTCTACTCCAAAGCCAAAGCTTCGCTTCCCCTTAAATCACGAAGGAAGCCTGTCTCGGATAACTCGCCATCTTTAAACTAAGGTGCGTTTCTTTTATCCGGTTATGTACTAATCCGTTGCAAGGCTGGAGCCTTGCTTTTAATCCAGCGTAGGCAGAGCCTACGCTGAGCTGAGGTAAAAATTTTGTTTTCATGACTTGTTGTTTTTTGTTTCATTTGATATAATAACGCACTCCTACCAACAACTGAATTTGTCCTAATCCTTCTCCTTTTTGCAAATCAACTGATTCCTTGTAGCCATTCGTGTCTTTCGTAAAATTATAAACAACACCACTAAATGCCGTCATATTGATTCCTATTCCTAAATTTTGCTTTAAGCGATATTCCAATCCCAGATTATAATACACTCCCAACGTAGAGCCATCTGCTTTTATTTTGTCGCTGTAGGAAGAACTTTTTTCACTATAACCCATATAGCCAATACCCAAATCAACATTGAATAGCCATCGATTATCTTTGAAAGGCATCCGTGTCAGGAAAACAGGACCAACAAATTGAATTAAATCATCGGTATTCACTCCATACATGCTTTGAGAAGCATTGTAAGCAGAATATATCAATCCGGCACCCATATAATCCGTGAAATAGTACTTGAAAGCGGCATCAACTACATAACCGGATTTCAACCCTTGATAGTAATGTTTCTCGACCGCGCTTAAATCAGGATCTACCGGAGCCGTTCTGTATCCATAACCAAAATCAGCCGCCAAAGTGATTTTTGGCAATTTGCGCTCCGGCTGAATGACTTTGACCGTCACCAATTGTGCCGAATCGGTATCTGCCGCTTGGGCAAACGAGTCAAAATCGTGAACGCGCAAAATGGTTCCCGTCATTTGATGGCAAGAACTTCTCCAAATGGAGGGGCGGATGTATTCGGTTACCACCACGGCATTGCCACCGGCTTTTCGCGCCTCTTCTTTCAGGAGTTCAACCACCGTGACCGAATCGCACAGAGTAGAAAATCCGGTATCGGTGATGCTGACAACTCCCAGCGATTCGCTATTCGCCGGAGCCAAACTCGGATTCATAAAAACCGACACAGGCAAACCCGCTCCATTTGCAGGATAAGTTTTTGTAAGCAAAGTTCCAACGCGCGGGGAACATGCTGTAAGAGTTAATAGAGCAGTCATAGCTGCGTAAAATGTACTTTTCATATTATTGATGTTTTTGAGTTGCAAAGTTACATATTTTTTTTTGAAAGTCCGCATTTTCAAAATAATTATTTGTAACTTTGCGGCGTTATTTCAGAAAATAAACGAGATAGTATGCTTGAATAAGAATTTTATGAATAATACGGTAAAGACATTGGATAAGGACACGAGCGATAAAGTCAGTTTTATCACTTTCATTGTGCCTGAGTTTGCCAAAGCGTACAAAATGAATATTCAAAGTGCGTATTGGTATCTGAAAAAATACGGTGGTTGGGATTTTCTGAACAAACATTGGTGGGCGTTGCATACCGACAATTTACCGTATGCTCTGCATAGCATTTACGAAATTTGTTATAAAAATGGAGGGCAACGCTGATGCAGGTATTTCATGGCAGTTATACGGTAATTGACGAAATTGATTTGTCGAAAACACAGCTTTCGTTCGGCGTAGCGTCCACGCTACGTCGAATTAAACGCAAGGCTCCAGCCTTGCATAAACACCCATTCCTATTTTTCATATATCTATTCATATATCATCTCTCACCAAAACCAAAGCTTCGCTTCCCCTTAGTCAATCACTAAGAAAACCTGTCTCGGATAACTCGCCTTCTTTAAACAAGATGCGTTTCTTTTATCCGGTTATGTACTAATCCTTTGCAAGGTTGGAGCCTTGCTTTTAATCCAACGTAGGCAGAGCCTACGCTGAACTGAGAAACAGTTGATTTCATGCAATATTAAAAGTTGAAATTTAATCCTGCCGACAGTCCTATGCGATTGAGCTTTCTTGAAAAATCAATCGTAGTTGGTCCATCAAAAAAATCGTTTGTATTTTGCTTCGACAAACCGGCAAACATTCCGTTAGCGCGTACACAGATGCCGATAGTGGAAGTTATCCGGTATCGAACACCTGCCGATAAAGCAGCACCAAGTGTACTGCCGGACATGTCGGAAGGCCTCCGTACCTTTGGATATTGCTGTCTCAAATATATCGGAGGAACTACTGCTACCTCAAGCATCCAATTATAAACTCGCTTCTCCAAACTTGATAATTTATTGTATGCGTAAATGACTCCTATATCAGCAAAAATTTCAAACTTTGAATATCCCGAATACCATCTGCCATAAAATGCAGGACCTACAGAATGGGTCGTTTCATCGAAAGTAAATTGGACAAACAGATTGTCCGGATCAAAAGTATCTTTATCATCAAAATTATCAGCGTTATAGAAGTGATATTTTATCCCTATCCCATAATTTTGTGAAAAGAAATAAACCCCATCCAAACTTAGACCTAATCCATTTGCAAAAGGGAGTGGATGATACCCATTATCAGACGGATAATCCGGGTTTTCATACAAAAATCCGCCGGTGGGCGATCCGACAGCGTAATCCTTGCCGATATCAACAGCCAAAGAAAATTTTTTGTACTCTGTGCTTTGGCTATAGGCAGAAGTTCCTACTGTGAGCCATGCTAAAATGATAATGAATTGTTTCATATTCTTATTTGTTTGTTTGTTTTAATAATTCTACTTTTTCGTTACTTTTACAAAGCGTTTTTTCTATAAAGAAACAAACCTCTATATTCACCCGGAAGGTATTTACTAATTAGTTTTTCTTTACTAATTAGCACATAAAAAGAATGTTGCAAATGAGAATCGACTTTTGCAAAACTGTTTGCGGCAAGCAGTAAACTTGCCATTGTGAGTAAAAATTTTGTTTTCATGACTTGTTGTTTTTTGAGTTGCAAAGTTACATATTTTTTTTGAAAGTCCGCATTTTCAAAATAAGCTAAGAAAATAATATGGAAGCAATTTTGTTTTTTAACGTTTAACCAACTTACTCGTGCGAACAATTCCGTCCGATTGGATAGACATTATATAAACACCGGAGGGTAACGATGACACATCCAATTGCCTTAAACAGAACGGATTAGATAAAATCACTCTTCCGGTCAAATCGTAAATGGTAACATTTCCGGCTTCCGCAGCAAAATACACTACATCGCGGGCAGGGTTGGGATAAAACAGTTCCGGCTGCTCTGTTGGGATGTCTATTCCGGTTGGGTTGGATGCGGCATGAGCTACGATGAATTTGGTTATTTCTTCGATATGGTCCATGCAATCGCCGGACGCTTTTCGGAGGAAGCGGCTGTGTTCTGCTCCGGTCATTTTGTAGTGGATGACTTCGTATTTGGCTGACGGATAGGTGATTTTCTCCACTGTAACGCCATTGTTGGAGGAATAATTGTGCACGTTTTCGCTGACCGGAGCACCGGCGGAGTTGTTTGCTACCCAATATTGGATAACTTCCGACTTCGGCTTGGCTAAATAGATGGTCGCTCCTGCCTGCTCCATAGCACCGGAATAGGGCACCACCTCGTCCGTAGTGCTGTGAAAATCGCAAATCGGCACTTTCGCCTTATTCCCTGCCGGATTGATGCTCAGCCCCATGGAGCCGGCAAGCGAAATCAATCCCGACAGTTTTTCCCCGTGCGCCACAGCAAATTGGTACGACATATAGCCGCCCATCGATGTTCCTAACATAAACACATTGCTTGCTGCGGTAGGATAGGTTCTCAAAGTGCTGTTTATCAGCGAATTGATAAATTCAGTATCATCCACATTGCTATTCAAAACAGCCTCAAACAGTGTGGCACCAAAAAGATTTACCTTAACCTTCAAGCCACATCCCCAGACGGCATTCAATGAAAACTCGCTCGGCATGATTAGACTTACCAAACTTGCCGTGTTAATCACCGTCGCACTTTGTTCCGGCAATGCTTGAGGTGCTAAAACAATGAAATTCATCGCATCAGCCATTTTGGACACATTATAAGTATCGAAAAAATCGTTCATCGTGCTATTTAACCCATGCAGGCACACAAGGATGCCGCTTGGCTGACTGTATTGCGGATTATTCGGCGTATAAATCAGATATTTACGCTCAAAATCGCCTGCCGAAAAAGTTTTTTTCACAAGACCGGCGGCGGCGAAATTCATCGCCGCCACACACAAAATTGCTGATATTCCAATTCGCTTAAACATTTGATTTAATCATTGCTTGAGTGGCGCAGATGGCAACTATTTTATAAATATCATCGACCGAACAACCGCGCGACAGGTCGTTGACGGGCGATGCTATGCCTTGCAAGATGGGGCCCACGGCTTCGGCTCCGGCGAGGCGTTGGACGAGTTTGTAGCCGATGTTGCCACAATCTAAGTTGGGGAATACCAGCACGTTAGCACGTCCTGCCACTTTGCTGCCGGGTGCTTTGCTGATGCCCACTTCCGGCACGAGCGCGGCATCGAGTTGCATTTCGCCGTCAATCAGGATGTCGGGAGCCATCGCTTGGGCGAGGCGGGTGGCTTCCACCACTTTATCTACTAATTCGTGCTTGGCACTGTCTTTGGTAGAGAAGCTCAACATGGCAACGCGCGGTTCGATACCTGCAAGACGCTGTGCTGTACGTGCGGTGGCAACGGCTATTTCAGCCAATTCCGGTGCGGTGGGGTTGGGCATCACGGCGCAATCGGCGAACACGAGCAGCCCGTCTTCGCCAAATGTCTTGTCTTTGAGAAACACAAAAAATGCGCCACTCACGACACTGATGCCCGGTTTGGTCTTCACCACTTGCAACGCCGAGCGCAGCACATCGCCCGTAGTGCTGCGTGCACCGGCAATTTCGCCATCGGCATCGCCACTTTTAATCATCAAGCAGCCGCAATAGAGCGGGTCTGTCGCCAATTCGCGAGCCTTCTCGATGGTCATGCCCTTGCTTTTGCGCAATTCTGCCAACAGTTGGGCGTATTGTTCTTTTTTGGGATGATTGGTGGGGTCAATCAGTTGTGCTTCGGCAATGTGCTGAAGTCCAAACTGCTTAGCCAAAGCCTTGATTTCCACCGGATTGCCCAACAGAATAATGTTTGCCACCCCATCGGCAATTAGCCGGTCGGCAGCATGCAGTGTGCGCGGCTCAGTGCCCTCAGGCAGCACAATACGCTGCTTGTTAGCCTTAGCCCGGGCAATAATATCTTGCAATAAATTCATAACAAATGCTTTTTTGTTTCAGACTGCAAAGATACAACAACTTTCCAAATTGACGTGCAACGCCACAAAATTGTGCCGCCTCATCGGGTTGCCTAATCCAAATAATCTTCGCGGTCTATGTCGAAGTCGCCTGCTTTGAAGCGGTCTAATATGCGTTTCAGATAGCCGTCGGTGTCGTTACACATTCGGATGCCTTCTTCTATTACCGAGATGGCTTCCTGTTCTCGTTTCAGGCGTATAAGTGCCTCTGCCTTAGAGTGATAGAACAGTTCCGAGTTGGGCGAAAACGCGATGGATTTATCCAAATAGGTAATTGCTTTTTCCCACTGCCCCAGTTTGGCACACATCTCGGCGGCAATCAGCGGTACAAAAGTGGCTTCCATCTGCTCGTCGCGAAATTCTTCCAATGCCTCCAACGCCTTTTCGTAATTGTCGCTTTGGTTGTATGTCTGCACCAGGTTCAGCAAGTTGGCATTGTGATTAAAGCCCAGCGATTCGGCAAATTGAAACGCCTCAATAGCATGTTCGGGTTCGCCCATTCTGTTGTAAACTTCGCCCAATCGTGACCAAAACTGCGCATCCAACGCATTCTTTTGTGACAACTTGTCGGCAATTTCCAATGCTTTGTCGTTCTTTTCCAACAAAAAGTACGACTCAAGGTTGAGCCAATAAAGTTCCTCCGAGTCGGGAAATAATTCAATCGCCTCATTGCACACGTCTATCGAGGCTTGATACAAATCTATATCCGCCAAAGCATCGCCCATCGCGAGGTAAACTTCGGGCAGCAGCTCATCATCGGCATAGTGCTCCTTCATTTTTATGAATGTCATAAAAGCCACTTCCTCCATCCGCAGATGGAAGAGTGACAGCAGTACATTGCTGTCGGCAAAGATGTTACCATGACAGGAGAGCGGTTTGGAAATGTCCAACAAATCGTTCCACAAGCCGCAATCTTGGAGAGCATCCATAATTTCGCACTGCAATTCTTCATCGTTGGGATGAAAATTCAATGCCAGCGGGATGGTTTGTTTGAGTTTCGCCTCATTGCTTTCATTGGCATAAAAACAGACGATGTTGCACAATTCCTCCGCTTCAAAAAAGCGCGATGGCTGACGGAGAGCGGTCATATCTTCGTCCCATTCATAGAAAAAATCGGGATAGGGGCGACCGTTTGAATACGCATAACCATCCTCAAAATCATCGTCCTCGTCATCATCGAAGCCGTTAAAATCATCATCGAAATCATCAAAATTCATCATATTCTTATTTTAAGTCCGCAAAGGTAGTAATTTTATTCAAAAAAAAACCGTAAATTTGCAGCGTGATAAAAAAACAACAAATAAAAATATGAAAACATTACAAGTAAAACAAATCGCCGCCCTCTCCGGCACCCCGGACTGGCAATCAAAAGCCGAACTGATGATGCAAATTGCCAATCAGGGCGTTATTGACGCGGTCAACTGGCCGGAAACGTTCCCGTATAGCCCCGATGTGAAATTTTATATCGCATGGGCAGCCAACACGCTTTATTTGCTGTATGATGTGCAGGAAGAGGCTGTGAAGGCGGTTAATACCGGCTATCAGTCGCCCGTGTGGCAGGATTCGTGTGTTGAGTTTTTTCTTCAAACGCCTGACAGAGAAGAAAATACCTACCGCAACTTTGAATTTAACTGCATCGGAGGCGTGCTGGCATCTGTTCGCCACAGCCGGAGTGATTATCAGTCGTTTTCCGATGAAGAAATGCGTCAATTGGTGGTTCACACCTCGTTGCCGAAACAGCCCATCACCACCCCCAAGGCGTGTCAGTGGCAATTATTGGCAGAAATTCCCTTTGCACTGCTGGGGATGCCCGACAAAAATCCGACTGGTCGAAAACTGCGTGCCAATTTCTACAAATGTGGCGATGAAACCCCTAAACCGCACTATCTGAGTTGGAATCCCGTGAAAACACTCGCGCCGGATTTCCACCGCCCCGAATTTTTTGGAGCATTAGAAATGGTTGAGTAACAAACAATCAGAAAATCGAAAAATGCACATAGCGTTTAGGATGCGCCTTGATGTCAAACATAAGATTTGAGGCGTTGACTGCAGTCGAATCCAAGTGGTCGTACAGCGCACGGTCGCGCATCAGCAGTCCGAGCGATGTGTTGGGGCTGTTGAGTTGGGTCGTTAGCGTGTCGATATTACCGGCGGCGGCATCCAATTTTGCCAATGTGGGTTGCAGGTCGATGTTCTTCAAATTGCCGCTGACAATGGCGAAGTCTGCCGACACCTTTTTCAAGTTGGTCAGGATGGGCGGCACTTGCTGCGCGAGTAGTATGTTGAGTTGTGCTGAGGAGCGTTCCAGATTTGCTGTTGTGGTTTCTACATGGTTCAGCGACTGTGTCAGGGCGGGATGGGTGAGCAGAAACTGTATTCCGAGCAGGATGGAATCCAATCGCGGCAACAGGTTTGCCACTTGCGGCATCAGGTCGGCAGTCACCTTTTCCATCAGCCCGACTTCCGAAACGCCTTCGATGGTGTCGCCAATTTTGTAAAATTCGTCGCTTTTTTTGTTCAAAATCAGGTTGAAATATGCGCCCGAAGTCAGTCCGGCTTTCAGTTCGACATACGAACCCGTTTGCAATTTCACCAATTTGTCCAAATTGAGTTGCACCTGAATGCTTTTTTCCTCCGCGCTGCCATAATGCGGCGTGATGCTGTTGACAATGCCCACCTTGTAGCCATCAATGAAAACAGGACTGGACGGATGCAGTTCCGCCACATTAGCCATCATCACATAATAGTGGTTGGTGGGCTTGAAAAGGTTAATCCCTTTCAGATATTTGATGCCAAAATAGAGGACGAACACGCTAATAAGCGTGATTAGCCCGATTGTAAATTCTTTACTAATTTTCTTTTTCATTTTGTTATTTGTGTTAGTTGACCCGTTTTCCGTCTTCAAATATGACGACAAACGCATCTTGAAAATCTTTTTTTACTTTTGCTTTAATTTGAAATATCTCCTGCTTGTCGGTGCTCGCGCCGTAAGTGTATTTGTAGTCGCCGTTTTCAATGTAAAAGTCTGCAGCATAGCCCTTTAAGAAAGGTGAATCAGGTGCTAATTCTCTCGACGATGAAAAAAGTTGCACCTTATATATACGTGTACCTTTAACCGATTTGCGCGTTTCTTCTGCTTTGCCCCTTCCCTGTTCCATTTCGCGCGGAATATCAGACGTGATGATTGGGGCAGGCGAACGGGGCATATCGCCATTTTTGCGGTCGTATTCGTATTTGTATTGTGCAAACGACTCGTAAATGGCTTTGGCATACATTTTGCGACCGCCTTCGCTCATCATAATTTTTTCCGCATCGATGTTGGAAATAAAGTCCAACTCAATCAGCACACGGGGCATGGCAGACTTTCGGAGCACCAAAAATTGCGCCTGCTTCACGCCGCGTTCTTTCCAATCCACGCAGGTTTTGAGCATATTCTGAACTTGTGTTGCAAAATGGATGCTTTGTTCTACAAATTTGTTTTGCATAAATTCAAAAATGATGTACGACTCGGCAGAATTGGGGTCAAAACCATCGTATTTTTCCTTATAGTTTTCTTCCAACTGGATGACATTATTTTCACGTTGCGTCACGTCAAGACTTTCATCTGCTCGGGCAACCCCAAACGAAAAAACTTCCGACCCGCGAACCTCTTTTGACCGTGCCGAATTGGTGTGGATAGAAATAAAAAGGTCGGCTTTATTGCGGTTGGCGATATTGGCACGCTCATCCAACTCCACAAACGTGTCATTTTCGCGCGTGTAAACCACCTTGACATCGGAATGGTGCTCCGTGATATATTTGCCCAAATAAAGCGCAACGGCAAGCGTGATGTCTTTTTCCCGCCCGGTTTTACCAAGCGAGCCGGGGTCTTTTCCGCCATGACCGGCATCAAGCACCACCACAAACGGCTCCGTAGCAGGCTTTGCAAACGTCGCCGAAGTCGCCAACACGACAGTCAGTAATATCAAAAGTACCCCTTTTTTCATATCGGGCGCAAAGGTACGAAATAGTTATGAGTTATGAGTTATGAGTTTTCAGCATTAGGCTGTATAGTTTGGCTGTTTGTACGGCTTCTTTTACATCGTGGACGCGGATGATGTTTGCTCCCTTTGTCAGGGCGTACATATTTAGGGCTGTGGTGCCGTTCAATGCCTCTTCTGTGGTGATTTCAAGCACTTCTCTAATCATTGTTTTGCGTGAAAAGCCTACCAATACGGGCATTTCAAAGACGGAAAATTGCTCTAAATGCTTCAACACCTCGTAGTTTTGCGGCGTTGTTTTGCTGAATCCGAAGCCGGGGTCAATCCAGATGTCGTTCACGCCTTTTTGGTTGAGAGCGGCTACTTTTTCGGCAAAATATTTCAGAATGTCGGGCATTAGTTTGTCGTATTGCGTGTGTTCCATCATCGTTTGAGGCGTTCCTTGACTATGCATGATACAATATGGCACTTGCAGGTCGGCTATGGTGTCAAACATTTTTGCATCCAATGCGCCGGCGGCAATGTCGTTGATGATGGCGGCTCCGAATTTTTCTACACACTCGCGCGCCACCTCTGCGCGAAACGTGTCAATGGAAACAATTGCTTCGGGAGCCTCTCTGAACAGGATTTCCAAGCCAAAGCGGAGCCGCTGCATTTCTTCTTCCGGACTGACAAAAGCAGCGTTGGGACGTGATGAATAGCCTCCTGCGTCTATTATATCCGCCCCTTCGTCCAGAATTTGCACCACACGTTGGGCAATTTCCTTTTCGGTCTGTTTGCGACTTCCTAAAAAAAATGAATCCGGCGTAATGTTCAGTATCCCCATCACTTTGGGGGTACTGAAATTCATTAATGTGCCTTTTAGATTGCTTGTCATCAGGTTGCGATTGCGGAAGCGACGAGATTCGAACTCGTGGACCGGTTACCCGATCGGCAGTTTAGCAAACTGCTGGTTTCAGCCACTCACCCACACTTCCAAAACAGTCTTTTTGCGAATTGCGGCGCAAAGGTAAGGATAATTTATGAAATATGAGTTATGAATTATGATTTTTTTTATGTTTTTGAAAGAAAATGTTTACCTTTGCCGAAATTTTTTTCAAAATGACAAAGAAAAATATACTAATTGGTGCAGGTATCTTGCTGGTTATCGGGCTTGTACTGCTTGTGAGAAGTCTGGTTTTTTCGATTCAAATGCGCTCTGCGGCGTTTGACATCGACAAGCCGCAATACATATATATTGACAACGCAAAAGACTACGACCGGCTGCTGGTGCAATTGGACTCTGTGGGGCACCTCAAAAATGGGAAACGCTTCAAGAAAGTGTCTGAACGGCTGAACTATCCCACGCGGATGAAATCCGGATGCTACAAAATTGAGCCGAAAATGTCGTATTTGGAGGCTGTACGGCTATTTCGGAACGGTGAGCAAACGCCTATAAAAATAACTTTTAACAATATGAGACTGAAAAGTGATTTTGTGGAGCGCATCAGCAGTCAATTTATGTTTTCGACCGAAGACCTTTTGGCATTGCTGAACGACACCGCTTTCACGGCACAATTGGGCTTCGACACCACTACCGTCCTCACCCTGTTTATCCCCAACACGTATGAGTTTTTTTGGAATATCCCCGCAAAAAGTTTTGTGGAACGTATGAAAAAAGAATATGACCGTTTTTGGACACCGCAACGCTTGGAAAAAGCGGCTGAAATTCCGCTCTCGCCGACAGAAGTGTCCATCCTCGCCTCCATCGTGGAAGAAGAAACCGCCAATCGCTCGGAATATCCCATCGTGGCGGGGTTGTACATCAATCGTTTGCATCGCGGCATCGCTTTACAAGCCGACCCAACCGTGAAATTTGCAGTCGGCGACGTGAGTTTGCGCCGCATTTTGAACAAACACCTGAAAGTGAAATCGCCTTACAACACCTATCTGCACAAGGGATTACCTCCCGGACCGATTCGCGTACCCGGCATTCGGGGCATTGACGGGGTGCTGAATTATGCCCGACACGCCTATTTATATATGTGCGCCAAAGAGGATTTTTCGGGAACGCACAATTTTGCAGTCAGGTTGGCGGAACATAACCGCAACGCTCGCAAATATCAAACCGCCCTGAATAAATTAAAAATCACCAAATAAATCTTACCCCGTGTTAATACCTTGTGCGCGGTTTTTTTTGTATGCAAAAAATGACTACCTTTGTGACCGTTATGCACAAGCTTCTTTACAAATTTCTGTTTCTCATCTTTTTGACGGGCTGTTATGCTTGCAGCCCCACTAAGTTTGTGCCCGAAGGTGAATATCTTTTCAATAAGGTGAAAATTGTGTCGGATGTGCCCGAATACAGTGCTACGGAACTCAACCCGCATTTGAGCCAACGTACTAATTACAAGATGTTTGGACTTAACCGGACGATGCTTCAGGTGTATAGTTTGTCCGGCAAAAAACACCCTAACCGTTGGCACAACAGGACCTTGCGAAAAATTGGCGAACCGCCCGTGATTTTTGATTCTACTGCGGTGGTGAAGACCACAGCCGAGTTTGAACGACTCCTGGTCAACGCGGGATATATCAATGCAGAAGTGACTTCTGAGGTGCGTCTGCGCAAGAAAAAAGCGGAGGTCACCTACAAAGTGGTGGGCAACACACCTTACCGCATTCGCAATTACGAAATACAAATTGCGAATGACGTGGATTCTGTTATTCTCGGGGAAACGCATACTTTGCCACTGCCGCCCCAATGGGAGCCGACTGTTAAAACGGGGGATTTGTTTAATCGCGGGCGGCTGGATGTGGCACGCGGGCGGCTGACTACTGCCTTGCGCGGGCAGGGCTATTATGCGTTTTCCAAGGACAATATCATGTTTGATGCAGATAGTGCGCTGGGAGTTGCCAATATGGTGGATTTAAAGTTAAAATTGCGTGAGATACCGCGTGTGGTTGTCGACAGTGCAAAAAACACCTACTTCCCGTTCAAAAAATATTATTTCGACGAGGTATCTATTTACCTTGATTACGACCCCCTGACGATGTTGAGTGTTGCCGACTACCCCAAAAAGGACTGTATCGAAGGCAACGGCTACACCATTTATCACTTGGGAAAGAAGCCTTCCATACGAACTAAAACGCTGCTGAACAACACATTTATCACGCAGGGGCAACCCTATTCACAGTTGCAGGAAGACCAGACGTACTCCGCCTTTTCCACTTTGTCCGCTTTGAGCAATATCCACATCCACTTTGACGAAAAAATGCGCAACGACTCGCTGTTTTTGGATGCTACCCTGCTCACGATGTCTACGCGCAAACAAGGCGTGTCGTTTTCGGTGGAAGGCACCAACACGACCGGCGATTTGGGCATTGCTTCGACAGCCAATTACACCCATCGCAACCTGTTTCGCGGCTCCGAGATGTTGAATTTTGGCGTGCGGGGAGGGTATGAAACGATGACGAATTTTTCCAACCCTTACTGGGAATTGGGCATGGAACTGTCGCTGCATTTCCCGAAATTCATGCTGCCGTTTTCCACAAACAAATTGGCGCGGCGGTTAAAAACTTCAACCGAATTTTCAGTCCTTTACAACTATCAAACACGCCCCGAATATGATAGAACGCTGCTTTCGGGGAGGGTCGGCTATCTGTGGCAACAGCGCACCAAGTTTGCCTCCTCGCATCGGTTTGATTTGATTAATCTCGACTATGTGCGCCTGCCACGCATCGACGACACCTTTTTGAAAAACTTGCCACCCAGCGCAAAATATTTTGGCTACACCGACCAATTTATTGTCAGCATGGACTATTCGTTTCTTAAATCCACCATAGACCCGTCTGTCAGGCAGCGCGATGCCTATTCGTTGCGCTTTTCCATCGAATCGTCCGGCAACGTGCTGTCCGGATTGAGTAAGTTGCTGAATGCCAAAAAGGGCGAAGAAGGCTCCTACGAGTTGTTTAAAACCTATTTTGCGCAATTTCTGAAGGCGGATTTTGATTTTTCAAAAACCATCGTGATAGACCCCCAAAATAGCGTGGCATGGCGTATAGGGGCAGGAATTGGCTTGCCTTATGGCAATTCAAACATACTGCCGTTTGAAAAACGCTACTATTCGGGCGGTGCCAACAGTGTAAGGGCATGGTCGGTGCGCGAACTGGGTCCGGGAGGCTACGTTTCCAACGACTCCACCACGTTTTTTAACCAGTCGGGCGACATCAAACTCGACCTGAACATCGAATATCGCACACGCTTTTTCTGGAAATTGGAAGTGGCAGCCTTCGTCGATGCCGGCAATATCTGGACAATCAAAGCCTACGAAGGGCAAGAGGAAGGGCAGTTTCAATTCAACCGCTTCTATGAGCAAATCGCTGTGGGATACGGACTTGGGTTGCGCTTAGACTTAGGCTATTTCCTCGTCCGCCTCGACGCCGGCGAAAAAGCCTACGACCCCGCCAAACAAGGCAAAGACCGCTTGGCTATTCTACACCCCAATTTCGGCGACAATTTCGCATGGCACATCGCTGTGGGCTATCCTTTTTAAAATTGTTATTTCGTAAATGTGAATTTTTCCGGTATTGCGTCTGTTATAAAAGACGTTGCATTGGTGAGGATTATCTTGCCATTACTATAAGTCCCGGTAGAAACGGGGACAACGCTATCATTGAGAAAGAGAGTAATGCTCGTTCCCAAACGTTTAACAGAAAAAGTGTAAAGGTTACCTTCTACCAAATCTTGAAGCCCTGTTGCCGAAAGCGTGCAAGTAGCACCTCCGGTGGGAAATGTCAGCGTGTAAACAACACTGGTGAATTTGCTGTCGGTACTACCGGCTGTGTTATCAGTCCAAACGCCAAGAAACTCCTCCGTAGAGGTGCTGAAAACGCTGTCTTCGCTGCACGAAGAAGTGGCAACCATTGCAAGTATTGCACTTGCGAAAATCATTAAATGTTTCATTTTCTTAATTTTTATATTTAAAAAGTATATTTCGGGCGCAAAATTACATGAAAATTTTGAGATTTCCAAGCGCATGAATAAAAAAGGGTGCACGACAAATTTCCCTAAGCCGCCATTTTAATGCAGTTGAGGAGTTTTTGTTGCTGATTGCTGAAAAAAGTTGTTCGCAGGTTCAGGATTTGTTGTGCGCCGGATAGTGTCCATCGTTGTCCGGATAGCTTTAATCGCTGCTGAATAACTGTTTTATTGGCTGCCTCTATCGGACCGGAGCCTATCAATAGCCCACGTTTACGAAAAGAGCCATAAATCATTCGCTTGGCATTCGTCTGATAATAGTTTACCAGTGCTTTTTGCTTTTTCTGTTGCATTTCAGTAGTCAAAGGAAGTTGTAAGATGTTGTTTATCACCTGTTTCACTGCGTCTTTTAACAGCAAATTCTCTTGTTCTTTTATCCATTTTTCTCGTGCTTTTTTATCGTCAAAGCAAGACTCGGCAAATTCACACAAATGCTCTTTGGCGTGGAAATAGTCCAATATTTGTGTATTTCGCAAATAATGGTCGTCCACCCAATTCCATATCCACGGTGCGCCATCACAGACGAAGACCGCCTCTTTGGCATGCGGCTGAATCAAACGGTCAAACTTTTCAAGAAAATCAGTATGTGTGCCGATATGACCGATGTATTCCGACTGTAAAATGAGATTTCGCTTGTGTTCAGGACGTTTGATATGCTCAGCAGCAGAAAAACCTCTGCCCAACTTTACCTCTTTCCAGCCATCTTCACGAGTGAATATCATGGCTCCGTCCATCATGGCATAGTACACTTGTGACGGCTGTGACGGCTGTTTTGATGTCTCCGGCAAGGTATTTGAAACAGGAGAAACATCCTGCAATTTGCCCATCTCTTCTCCGTAAAAATGGCTTATCCGCTCTATTTGCTTGGCCGTAACATCAATACCAAGCATCAAATGCAGCGTTGCCGAAGCTGTCTCAAACACTGCATTTGCCCCCTCATAGCAACACAAATTTTGCAAGTACGCACTCATTGCAAAATGACCATTGGCTTTACTCAGCACATGCCGTTTGTTCACCTCAATGTCTCCCATTGAGGTTTGGAGTTTTTTTTTGATTCTTGCTTTTCGGCACTTTGCCTAACGAGGCTTGAAATGCCTTTGCACCAACCTCACGAAGCGTTTCTACAAAACTCGCTTCGTACTCAAAACCCTCATTCGACTGATACCCGTTCGCCAGCCAATTGTCAATTTCTGATGAAAAAATATTCACCATTTCTGCTTTTAATAAATCGTTCGTTTTCATCGTTTTTGACCGCAAAGTTAGTATTTTCTTATGAATAGTGAAAAACAATCACTAAATCACTTATGAAAGGCTGTGAGTGCTGTATTATGGAGATGTTACAAAAAAGGGAAATTTGTCGTGCCCCCCCCCAAAAAAAATAATTTTGTCAATCCAAAAATAATTCATACCTTTGCGCCGTTTAAGCGAAATATAAATTTAAAAATATAAAGTTTATGAAGAGATTTATTGTATTGACGGCTATTGCCGTTGCAGGGGTAACCATGTTCAGCACAGCGGCTGTTGCTCAAACAGCAGAAGGTGCTCAAAAAGTGGTATCTGTTGACCGTTTGGTGCATGACTTCGGTACTGTGCCTGAAACGTCAGGGGAAATTAAAACAACGTTTGCTGTAACCAACAACACGGATGAGCCGGTTTTGGTTACCAATGTGCGGTCCACTTGCGGTTGCACCGTGCCTTCGTGGACAAAAACACCCATCGAAGCAGGGCAAAAAGGTGAAATCGCCGTGGTTTACAACACAACCGGTCGCCCGGGTCCTTTCGACAAAGAAGTGACCATCTCCACCAGTAGCGAACCACAAACATTGAAAGTGCGTATTAAAGGCATTGTACAATAAGGTGTAGGGTAAAAGGTGCAAGGTAAAAGAATTTGTCTTTCACCTTATACCCTTTACCTTATACCCTAAAAAAAAGTGTAATGAAAGAGAAAACGCAACAGGTTTTTAAGGAGAAATTTGGCGATGGCGGCGTGGCTTATGCTTCGCCCGGTCGTATCAATTTGATTGGCGAACACACCGACTATAATGGCGGTTTTGTGTTGCCGGGTGCTATCGACAAGGCTATTTATGCCGTTGTCAAGCCTAATGGGACGAACAAAGTGCGTGCATTCGCGGTGGATTTGAACGAGGCTTCGGAGTTTGGCTTGGAAGAGAAAGACAAACCGAAGGAAGGCTTTGCTAAATACATCTTCGGCGTGGCTCGTGAGATGCTCAAGCGCGGCAAAACCGTTCCCGGATTCGACGTAGTCATCGCGGGCGATGTGCCTCTGGGGGCAGGAATGTCATCTTCGGCGGCGTTGGAAAGTGCGGTAGGCTTTGCTCTGAACGACCAATACCAATTGGGATTCACCCGTCAGGAGTTGGCGACTATCGGTCAAGCCACCGAGCACAATTATGTGGGCGTGAAATGTGGTATCATGGACCAGTTCGCGTCCTGTATGGGCAAAGAAGGGTCGCTGATTCGCTTGGATTGCCGTTCGCTGGAACATCAATATGTGCCGTTCGACCCGAAAGGCTACCAATTAGTGTTGTTAAACACTTGTGTGACACACGAATTGGCATCTTCGGCATACAACAAACGCCGCGAATCGTGCGAACGCGTGGTGGAAGTCATCGCCAAGAAGCATCCGGAAGTGAAATTGCTCCGCGATGCCAATTTAGATTGGCTGAAAGAGGTGAAAACGCAAGTCAGCGCAGAAGATTACATGCGCGCAGAGTTTGTGATTGAAGAAATTCAACGCCTGCTCGACACCTGCGAAGCCCTCAAAAAAGGCGATTACGAAACGGTGGGCAAGAAAATGTACGAAACGCACGCCGGACTGAGCAAAAAATACGAAGTGAGTTGCCCTGAATTGGACTTTTTGAACGACCAAGCGAAAGCAGCCGGTGTCACCGGTTCGCGCGTGATGGGAGGCGGTTTCGGCGGCTGCACCATCAACTTGGTAAAAGACGGGAAAGTGGCTGATTTTGTAAAAACAGCCTCAACAGCCTACGAAAAGAAGTTTGGCATCAAGCCGAAAGTCTATGATGTGGTCATCAAAGATGGCGCACACAAATTGTAATGACAATGTAATTGGAAAATTGCTTGTAAAATTTTTGAAAGCATCACCGTGCTGAATCATTGGTGATGCTTTTTTGCTGCCAATTATTCGCTATCCGGATTAGCAATGCCAAATTAAGTATGTGTTTAATAATAAAATTGGGCAGGTGAAATAATTTAAATTTTTGTACCTTTGCAGCCGTTTGAATGAACTCATAACTCATAACTCATAATTACAACGATGTATAGAACAAAAAACTGCGGCGAACTCCGCCCCGCAAACTTAAACGAAGATGTGACCCTCGCCGGATGGGTGCAAAAAGCACGCAAATTGGGCGGGATGATTTTTATTGACCTGCGCGACCGCTACGGCATCACACAGTTGGTGTTCAACAACGAACAAAACGCCGCTCTGTGCGACGAGGCGGCGAAAGTGGGGCGCGAATGGGTGATTCAGGTGGTCGGAAATGTAACCGAACGCTCGAACAAAAACCCGAATATCCCGACCGGCGACATCGAAATTACGGCTTCCACACTCACCGTGCTCAACCCATCGGAAATCCCCCCGTTCACCATCGAAGATGACACGGACGGCGGCGACGAGTTGCGGATGAAATACCGCTACCTCGATTTGCGCCGAACGGCTGTTCGCGCCAATCTTGAACTGCGCCACCGGATGGCATTTGCCACGCGGAGTTACCTCAACGACCAAAAATTTCTCGAAGTGGAAACACCCGTCCTGATTGGCTCCACGCCCGAAGGGGCGCGCGATTTTGTGGTGCCCTCACGGATGAATCCGGGCGAGTTTTATGCCCTTCCGCAGTCGCCACAGACGTTGAAACAGTTGCTGATGGTGTCAGGCTTCGACCGCTATTTTCAAATCGTGAAGTGTTTTCGCGACGAAGATTTGCGTGCCGACCGCCAGCCCGAATTTACGCAAATCGACTGCGAAATGTCGTTCATTGAGCAGGAAGACATATTAAATATGTTCGAGGGCTTGACAAAATACCTGTTTAAGACCATCAAGGGCATTGATTTGGCGGATTTCCCGCGCCTGTCGTATGCCGAAGCGATGCGATTGTACGGCTCCGACAAGCCCGACACGCGCTTTGGGATGCCATTTGTAGAAATAAAGGACCTGACTGCCGGAAAAAATTTTGGTGTGTTCGACACATCTGAATTTATCGCCGCGATTTGTGCTGAAGGCTGTGCTGGATACACACGCAAGCAGTTGGACGAACTAACAGAATTTGTGAAACGTCCGCAAATCGGTGCAGCAGGTCTTATTTATGTGCGCTACGAGGCAGACGGCTCGTTGAAATCGTCTGTTGATAAGTTTTATACGCCGGAAGACCTCAAAAAGTGGGCAGAACGTGCCAATGCGAAGCCCGGCGACTTGCTGCTCATACTATGTGGCACCACCGAAAAAACGCAAAAGCAGTTGGGCGAACTCCGCCTCGAGATGGGTTCACGCATGGGATTGCGCGACAAAAACAAATTCAGCTGCCTCTGGGTAGTAGATTTCCCGCTCTTGGAATACGATGCCGAACTCAAACGCTATTTCGCTATGCACCACCCCTTTACAAGCCCGAAGCCCGAAGACATTCCGCTCCTGGACACCAATCCGGGCAAGGTACGCGCCAATGCCTACGACATCGTCATCAATGGCGTGGAAATCGGCGGTGGCTCCATCCGTATCCATGACAGCGAGTTACAGAAAAAAATGTTCTCCATTTTGGGCTTTTCCGACGAGCAGGCACAGGCGCAATTCGGCTTCCTGATGAATGCCTTTAAATATGGTGCGCCGCCCCACGGCGGCATTGCTTTCGGTCTCGACCGCTTCGTGTCAATTTTCGCCGGTTTGGACTCCATCCGCGACTGCATCGCTTTTCCGAAAAACAATTCCGGTCGTGATGTGATGCTGGATGCGCCGTCGGCATTGGCGCAGGAGCAGTTAGATGAGCTTTGTTTGCGAACGATACCACCAAAGTAAAATTTTTTTCATTTTTTTTTACTTTTGTATTGTTATTGTCAAAAAAAGCATTACCTTTGCGCAAAAATTTGTAACCGTTAGCAAAATGGAGTCACAACTCGTTCTAATTCAAAACAAGATTTTCGCATTCAGAAATCAAAAAGTGATGCTTGACCGCGATTTGGCACAATTGTATGGTGTTGAAACCAAAAAGTTGAATCAAGCCGTCAAGCGCAACATCGAACGGTTTCCCGAAGATTTTATGTTTCAACTAACTGACGAAGAATGTTCAAGGTCACAATTTGTGACCTTGAACGAAGTACCTTGCAATGCAGTGTCGTCAGGTGTAGAATGTTCAAGGTCACAAATTGTGACCTTGAACAAAGTGCCTTGCAATGCAGTATCTCCATGTGAAGAATGTTCAAGGTCACAAATTGTGACCTTGAACAAAATGCCTTGCAATGCAGTATCTTCATGTGAAGAATGTTCAAGGTCACAATTTGTGACCTTGAACAAAGGCAGGGGCTCCAATATAAAATATGCGCCTTACGCCTTTACAGAATTGGGTATCGCCATGTTGAGTAGTGTGCTTACGTCCCAAACAGCCATCGAAGTCAATATGCGCATCATGCGGGCTTTCGTTGCTGTTCGTCAATTTCTGGCAATTCCGCCTGCAGAGAGGCTCACCATGCTTGAGTATGAAGTCAAAAGGCTTGCGACAACTATTGATGATACATTTGCCGATTACAACAACTTCAGCGAGGACACTCGGACACAGCTTGGGATACTCAGCAAATCTTTGGTAGAATTGCAGGAGGCGAAAAACAACACCCAAAAACCAAGTCCGATTGGCTATATTGCTATTGCGCAGGCACGAGCGGAGGCTGAGAAAGCCAATAAAAATAAGAATAAGAAAACGAAAAAGAATAAGAAAACTACATAAAAAAACAAAAATTATGCCGGAAAAAATTGAAGACAAACTGCATGTATTGAAGGAGTATTTTGGTCACAGCCAATTTCGGGACAATCAGACCGAGATTATTGATTCGCTTTTGGCGCATCGCGATTGCCTTGCGGTGATGCCTACGGGGGCGGGGAAGTCGATTTGCTTTCAGCTGCCCGCGTTGATGTTTCAGGGCATCACCATCGTTATTTCGCCGCTCATTTCGTTGATGAACGACCAGATTCGCGCGTTGCGACAGAGTGGCATCCCTGCGGCTTTTTTGAACAGTTCGCAGGCGGGTGGTGAGCAGCGCGAAATCCTAAGTCAGGCACGGAGCGGACAGTATAAACTGCTTTATGTGGCCCCTGAACGGTTGGACGCGCCTGATTTTTTGGAATATGCCAAAAACACGGAGATTTCCATGGTGACCATTGATGAGGCGCATTGTATTTCGCAGTGGGGGCAGGATTTTCGCCCCAGCTATTCAAAAATCACCGCTTTCATCGGACAATTGAAGATGCGCCCTGTCGTTTCGGCTTTCACGGCAACGGCTACTCAGCGCGTGAGAGAGGATATTTTAGCGTCTTTGAAGCTCAACGACCCTAAAATCGTGGTTGCCAGTTTTGACCGCAAAAACCTCTTTTTTGAAGTGAAAACGCCCAAAGATAAGGCTAAAACACTGCTTGAGATGCTTGCTAAACGCCCCAACGATTATGGCATTGTGTATTGTTCCACCCGGAAAGCCGTGGATGAAGTGGCTGCCAAACTCAACGAGCAGGGTATCAAAGCGGCTCCCTACCATGCGGGATTGGCGCAGGGCGAGCGGACGCAAAATCAGGCGGATTTTCTGTACGACCGCATCAATGTGATTGTCGCGACCAATGCCTTTGGGATGGGCATTGACAAGTCTAATGTGGCATACGTCATCCACTATAATATGCCCAAAGACATCGAAAGCTACTATCAGGAGGCAGGTCGGGCAGGTCGCGACGGCAGTCGGGCGGAATGTACGCTGCTGTTTTCCGGTCAGGATATTATGACCAACCAATGGCTGATTGAAAATGGCAGCGACAGGGAACAAGAACCCATCGAGGAGGCTGTGAAAGAGGAGTTGAAAGCCAAAGCCAAAGAGCGACTGCGCGTGATGGAAACGTATTGCAAAACAAATTTGTGCCTGCGAGCCTACATCCTAAACTACTTTGGCGAAGCCCACGACAAAGAAGCACATTGCGGCGAATGTGGCAATTGCAACAGTGAAAGTGAAGTGGTGGACATCACTATTCTGTCGCAAAAAATCCTCTCGTGCATCTACAAAACAGGGCAACGGGTGGGCAGAGGGCTGATTATCGACACATTGCGCGGAAGTAAAAGCGCAAAAGTGTTGCAATGGCGGTTTGACCTGCTTTCTACCTATAATATATGCACGGAGAGCGAGCGCGAAATCACCGAAGTGTTCGATTTTCTGGTGGAAAACGGCTATATACAACTTGCCGGTGACCAATATCCTATCTACAAATTAGGGGCAAAGTCGGCAGAAATTTTGTACCAACGAAAACCCCTTGCGATGAAGCAAAACATAGTGGCAAAAGCCGAGCGGATAGAAAAAGAAAATGCAAAACTTCAAAAAGAACGGAGGGGTCGCGATGCGGTGGTTTACAATATCAACACCGCACTTTTGGAGCAATTGAAGGCTCTTCGCAGGCAACTTGCCGATGCCCAAAACGTGCCGGCATTCGTGATATTTGCGGACACCTCGTTGGTGGATATGTGCCGCATTTTGCCCCGCACGGCGGAAGAATTTTTGAACGTGGCGGGCGTTGGCGCACACAAGCAACAGCAATATGCCGCCGCCTTCACGCACATCATCAATACATTTTTGGCAGAACACAGCGTAGAAAAAGCCGATGAAACGCTCACTGATTCCAAACCGGATTTGTCGGATATTGACACCGGCGATGAGCCTGTGCCGGTCAGTGTGTTAGCCGACAAAATCAATGTGGAGCGTATGAATCACCGCCTCAAGCCCATCACAGCCAAGAAACTCAACGACTTTTTGGTGGAAGACGGTCTGCTGATGAACATCATTGACGAAAACGGCAAAAACGCACGAGCCATCACCGAAACAGGCAAAGCAAAGGGCATCATAGCAGTAGAACGCACATTAGAAGACGGCAAAAAATACTCCACTCCGTTTTATCCGCCGGAGGTGCAGGCGTACATTTTGATGCGAGTTATGAATTATGAGTTATGAATTATGAGTTATGAGTTATTTTTGTACCTTTGCACCCATAATTCATAATTCATAACTCATAACTAATTTGTATTCAGTAGAGAATTTAACAGTGGCATTCGGCGGATTTACGCTTTTAGACCACATTGGGTTTGTGGTGGATAAGAAAGACCATATCGCGCTGGTGGGCAAGAATGGGGCGGGCAAGAGCACGCTCCTTAAGATATTTGCGGGCAAGCAGGAGCCGACCGAAGGGCGCGTTTCCATCCCCAAAACGGCGACTGTTGGCTACCTGCCGCAGACGATGCAACTCTCCGACCATCGCACCGTGCGCGACGAAGCCGGTTTGGCGTTTGAAAATATCATCAAGATGGAGGCGCAGTTAGACAAGTTGAACGCCGAATTGACGGAACGGATGGACTACGAAGCCGATTCGTACCAAAAACTGATTGAAGACATCACCCACCTCAGCGAACTCCTCGCGATGGAGGGCGCGGACAATCGGCAGGCAGACATCGAAAAAACGCTGCTGGGGTTGGGCTTCACACGCGCCGATTTTGAACGACCGACGGGCGAATTTAGCGGCGGCTGGCGGATGCGTATTGAGTTGGCGAAAATCCTGTTGCAGAAGCCCGACATCCTGCTGTTGGACGAGCCTACGAACCATTTGGACATCGAATCCATCCAGTGGCTGGAGAATTTTCTTGCCACCCAAGCCAACGCCGTGCTGCTCGTGTCGCACGACAGGGCGTTTATCGACAATGTGACACAGCGCACGGTCGAAATTTCGCTGGGCAAAATCTACGACTACCGCGTCAATTATTCCAAATACGTGGAACTGCGCAAGGAACGCCGCGAACAGCAGCAACGCGCCTACGAAAATCAACGCAAGCAAATTGAAGATACAGAGGACTTTATAGAACGCTTCCGCTACAAGGCATCCAAATCGGTGCAGGTGCAAAGCCGCATCAAGCAGTTGGCGAAACTCGAACGGCTGGAGGTGGACGAAGAAGACACGGCTGCCTTGCGACTGAAATTCCCGCCCGCACCGCGCTCAGGCAGTTATCCGGTCGTTATGGAAAACGTTGCCAAACGATATGGCGACCACCTGATTTTTGAAAACGCGACTTTCACCCTCAATCGCGGCGACAAGGTGGCATTTGTGGGCAAAAACGGCGAGGGCAAATCCACACTCGTGAAGTGCATTATGTCGCAAATCCCGTTTGAGGGCAAATTGGAACTGGGTCACAACGTGAAAATCGGCTACTTTGCCCAAAATCAAGCCGACTTGATGGACGAAAAATTGACCGTGTTCCAAACCATCGACAACGTGGCTGTGGGCGACATCCGAACAAAAATCCGCGACATATTGGGCGCATTCATGTTTGGCGGCGAGGCGAGCGACAAGAAAGTTGCCGTGCTGAGCGGCGGCGAGCGCACCCGTCTGGCAATGATAAAACTCCTCCTCGAACCCGTAAACCTGCTAATCCTCGACGAGCCAACCAACCACTTGGATATGCGCACAAAGGACGTGCTCAAAGAAGCCATCAAAGCCTTCGACGGCACCGTGATTGTGGTATCCCACGACCGTGATTTCTTAGACGGCTTGGTAGATAAAGTCTATGAATTTGGCAACCAACGGGTGCGCGAACACCTCGGCGGCATCTATGAATTTTTGCGAAAAAACAATGGGGAGTTTGTGGCAACCCCTGTGGTAAAAGGTGAAGGGTCAAAGGTAAAAGGTGCTGCTCCCTCTACCCTCAACCCTTCACCCTCCACCCTTAACCCGTCTTACGAACAGCGCAAAGACCAACAAAAGCAGCAAAAGCGCGTGGAGAAATCCATCGCCGATGCCGAAAAGAAAATCGAAGCATTAGAAAAAGAAATAAGCGACATGGAAGCCGTCTTAAGCACCCCTGAGGGAGCTTCCAACACCAATTTGCTGTGGCAGCACGCCGATAAGCAGAAGCTGTTGGATGCGGCGATGGAGGAATGGGCGAAACTTGGTTGAAACATTTGAGCCAAGTAAATGTATCGATTTTTTTTTAAGTGCCGGGGGGCAAAAACTTTGGAAATTATTTGTGAATGTCGCAAAAATATCTTACTTTTGCAGCGATATTTTTACAAAACGTAATTATTAATCAGTATGGAATTACAAATAGTTCAAATTCAGAACAAAATTCGTGAAATTCGCGGTCAAAATGTGATGTTTGACTTTGAATTGGCAGAGTTGTATCAAGTTGAAACCAGACAACTGAATCAATCGGTAAAACGTAACCTCAAACGATTTCCAGCCGATTTTATGTTTCAGTTGACAACTGACGAGTGGGAAATCTTGATGTCACAATTTGTGACATCAAGTTGGGGAGGTGTCCGTAAATTGCCATTTGTATTTACAGAACAGGGTGTGGCTATGCTTTCCGGACTTCTAAATAGTGACACTGCCATACGTGTCAATATCACTATCATGCGTGCTTTCGTAGCCGTTCGCCGATTTTTGTCCACCCCGCCTGTCGAACGATTGGCAGTGCTTGAGCACGAAGTCAAACGACTCACTGCCAACATAGAAGATGCTTTTGCCGACTACAACGACATCAACGAAGATTCGCGAATGCAGTTTGAACTAATCAACAAATCTTTGGCAGAATTGCAAGCGTACAAACACATTATCAACAAGCCACGCAAAGTGGTTGGATTCACAGCCGACCGCATCGCCGCTAAAACGGGTGATGAGGCATAAAAATGCAAAAATATCGGCATGATGTGGTTAAAAAAATGTCCATGTTTTAAAAGAAAACACTACCTTTGTACGATTTTTTGAAAAAAACGAGGAAAATTTGGCATGAAAATAAAAAATAACAACACAATGAAATATAAACAGATGAATAAAACTATCAAAATAGGCTCGCTGGTTGTGATTGCCTTGTTGATTTTGGGTTACGTGTTTTATCCGTCCCTCAAAAAGAAGTCGGGCGCAGATGAAAAATCCGGTGCGGAGGCGCAACGTCCCCTGCCTATGTATGCCGGAGGCAAAAGTGCGCCGTTGAATGTCAATGTGAAGGTGATTGAGCCGGGCGAACTGGTCGATTACATTATGGTGACCGGCAGTTTGATGCCCGATGAGGAGGTGGATTTGACGTTTGAAACGGCGGGGAAAATCACTGCGATTCTCTTTGAGGAAGGCACTTCGGTGACGAAAGGGCAACTCTTGGCGAAGGTCAACGACAAGCCGCTGTTGGCAGAATTGCAGAAGTTGGAGGCGCAAATTCCGCTGTCGGAAGACCAGGTGTTTCGTCAAAAATCGCTGTTGGAAAAAGATGCCGTCAGCAAAGAGGCTTACGAGCAGGTCAATACGGAGTTGGCGAAACTGCACGCCGACATTGATTTGGTCAAGTCGAAGATTGACCAAACCGAACTGCGTGCGCCTTTCGATGGTAAAATTGGGTTGCGCACCGTGAGCGAAGGGGCTTATGTGTCGCCATCGACCATCGTTGCCACGCTCACGAAGATAACGCCGCTGAAAATCGAATTTTCCGTGAACGAGGGCTATGCCAACGCCATCCGTCCGGGCATCAACATCGAATTTCAAACCACGCCCGATTTAACTAATTACAAAGCAGTGATTTACGCCATAGAGTCGCGGGTAGATTTGAACACGCGAAGCCTCAAAGTGCGTGCCCGCTTCGCCAATTCCGGCGGCAAGCTGAAACCGGGCAAATCGGCATCGGTAAAAATCAAGTCAAAAGAACTAAAAAACGCCCTGCTGGTACCCAGCGAAGCCGTCATAGCCGAAATGGGACGAAGCATAGCCTACCTCTACGCCAACGGCAAAGCCAAGCAGATAGAACTCATCAAAGGCATCCGCTCCGAATCGGAAATTCAGATATTGGAGGGGCTGAGTCCGGGCGATACACTGATTGTGAGCGGCATTATGCAGTTGCGGGATGGGTTGCCGGTGGTGATAAACTAATTGACATCTATGACATAAAAGTAAAGGAAAGAATGTACAACACGATGACACGGAGGAAGGAAGTACCCACTTTTTTTGGTGAGGTTCAGCTAAAAGGAGAGCGGATTGAAGTTGTTTTTGAAAACAACAGCAGTCCTGCGCTGTTTTATCTGCATGAAAATGGGCAACTTTGGCAAGGCGATAGCATCGAATGGCTTAAATCATTGCCTTCCGAAAGCGTAGAAATGATTTTTGCTGACCCACCTTACAATATAAAAAAAGCAGATTGGGATACTTTTGAGAGCCAAGAAGAATATATTAGGTTTTCCATGCGTTGGATTGAACAGGCAGCAAGGGTTTTGAAACCTGCCGGAACGTTGTTTGTTTGTGGGTTTTCTGAAATTTTGGCAGATATTAAGCATCCGGCAAGTCGATTTTTCAAGTCGTGTCGATGGATAGTGTGGCACTACAAAAATAAGGCTAATTTGGGGTCGGATTGGGGACGCAGCCATGAAAGTATTTTGCATTTTCGCAAGTCAAAAAACTTTACGTTTAACATTGATGATGTCCGCATTCCCTACAACGAGCATACGCTCAAATATCCCAGCCATCCGCAAGCCGAAACGAGCCAATATGGTAATGGGAAAAACAACTTTTATATTTGGGAACCGCATCCGAATGGTGCAAAGCCCAAAGACGTGTTGGATATTCCGCAAGACCTCATCGAAATTCCGACAACGTGCAATGGAATGCACGAAAAAACGCCACACCCAACACAAAAGCCGGAGGAACTTGTGCGCAAACTGATATTGTCGTCGTCCAATGTCGGCGATACGGTTTTAGACCCCTTTTGCGGATCGGGAACAACGCCTGTGTGTGCCGAACAACTGCAACGCAAATGGTTGGCGTGCGACCTTTCACCCGAATATTTGGATTGGGCTGCCAACCGCATTGACCGTGTTGAAGAATGGAGCATTGAACAATGGATGCAGTATGATTTGGAAAATATAAAACGAAGAAACTCAATAAGATGAATCTAAAACAACTTGTCGATAAAGCGCAGGACAAAGGCAATTTTGCCGACCTGAAAGCATACATTAAGTTTTGTGATGAATACCTGAATTACATTAGCGATAATTTGCAGGCAATCATTGTTTCACAAAATGAAAATCATTACCAATTCTTCCAATACAAAAAGGAAGGAAACTTCCAGATTACGCGCCCTATCAATTCAAATTTGATGTATGATGCTGAAAAATTTGCAAAAATTTCAAAGGATTTTGCGCAGATTTTGCGCACAATCAAAACCATAAATAAAAAGGACGATGCAGTGAGAAATATTTTAAATAATGCAACTTACACCATTCAGCAGTCCATTGGCTCAACCTTAGACGGTTTGCCTGCCGGAAAGTCAAATATTGCGAGAAAATTGAACGGTGATTTGTTTGAAAATTTTATTCGACTGATTATTAAAGAGATAGGTATTGATTGCCAATCGGGAGTTATTCAACTTCCGGTGTACGTAGATGGCGAAGTGGCTTTTAACATGAGCTATCAGCATGATTTGATAATTGAGAACGGAGGTGAAATTAAAGCAATAGGCTCGGTTAAAACTTCAAGTAAAGACCGATTGGACAAGATTTTTATTGACAAATTCCTTTACAACAAACTGACTGAAAAAGACACCCCACACATTGCAATTTTTCTCAATGATGTGCAAAGAAAAAATGCCAAACACGAAAATGAATACAGTATAAATTCAACTTTTCTACCCGGACATTTCAAGGGTTACACCGTAAAACTCAATCCGCTCGATGGCGTTTATTATTGTGACATTCGTCCTAATATGCGGACCGAAAATATTTTGAAAGACCACATAAAGACGTTTGACAATTTATTGATTGAAGATATTTGGAAATTTGCATAAATACAAATAATATAACATTATGAACATATCAGAATTGAGCATCAAGCGACCGGTCTTGGCGACCGTTTTTGTGCTGATTATCCTTATTTTTGGGGTTATTGGCTACACTTCTTTGGGCGTTCGGGAGTATCCGAGTGTGGATAATCCGATTATTACCGTGCAGGTGAGTTATCCGGGTGCGAATGCCGACATTATTGAAAATCAGATTACGGAGCCGTTGGAGCAGAATATCAACGGGATTCCGGGCATTCGGTCGCTTTCGAGCACGAGCAGTCAGGGGTCGTCGCGCATCACGGTGGAGTTTGAGTTGAGCGTGGATATGGAGACGGCTGCCAATGATGTGCGCGACAAGGTTTCGCGGGCGCAACGGTGGCTGCCTCGCGATTGCGACCCGCCCACGGTGTCCAAAGCGGATGCCGACGACGAGCCTATCCTGCAAATTTCGATTCAAAGCGACAAGCGTAATCTGCTCGAACTGAGCGAGATAGCCGATTTGACCGTCAAGGAACGCTTGCAGACCATTCCCAATGTGAGTTCGGTCGCCATTTGGGGCGAAAAGAGATATGCCATGCGGCTGTGGCTCGACCCCACGAAGATGGCGGCGTATGGCATCACGCCGGTTGATATTCGCAACGCCATCGACCGCGAAAACGTGGAACTGCCGTCGGGCAGTATCGAAGGCGACAAAATGGAACTGACCATCCGCACGCTGGGGTTGATGAAGACACCGGAAGCGTTTAACAACCTGATTATCAGGGAGAACGATTACAATGTGGTGCGCTTTCGCGATGTGGGCTTTGCCGAACTCGGTCCGGAAGACCAGCGCAGCATCATGCGCAAAAACGGCGTTCCAATGGTCAGCGTGGTCGTTTTGCCTCAACCCGGTGCCAATCACATTGATATTTCGGACGAGGTGCAGGTGCGCGTCAAGCAGATGCAAAAAGACCTTCCTGAGGATGTCAAAATGGGCTTTGTGTTCGACAACACCAAATTTATCCGCGCGAGTGTCAATGAGGTGGAAGAAACGATTTACATTGCGTTTCTGCTCGTGATTGTCATTATTTTCCTTTTCCTTCGCGACTGGCGGGCAACGCTCGTGCCGGTGCTGGTGATTCCCGTGTCGCTGGTGGGCGCGTTTTTCATTATGTACCTTGCGGGATTTTCCATCAATGTGCTGTCGATGTTGGCTGTTGTGCTGGCGGTGGGGCTGGTGGTGGACGATGCCATCGTGATGGCTGAAAACATCTACGTGCGCATCGAGCGCGGGCAAAGTCCGAAAGAGGCGGGTATCGAAGGCGCGAAAGAGATATTTTTCGCGATTGTGTCCACGACCATCACGCTGGTTGCCGTGTTCATCCCCATCGTGTTTATGGAGGGCATGACGGGCAGACTGTTTAAGGAATTTAGTATCGTGGTGTCGGGTGCGGTGGGGATTTCGTCGTTTGTCGCGCTGACTTTCACGCCGATGCTTTCGACCAAAATATTGGTAAAACGAGAGGGCAAAAACTGGTTTTACCGCAAGACAGAGCCGTTCTTTGAAGGCTTGAACAATGGTTATGAGAAACTCTTGGGCTCATTTATGGCGCATCGCTGGCTCACCTGGCCTATCATCGGGGGCACGCTGGTGCTGATTACCGTGCTTTGGACGCAAATCCCGTCCGAAATGGCACCGCTGGAAGACCGTTCGCAGGTGCGTATCAATTTGCGTGCGCCGGAAGGCTCTACGTTTGAATTTTACCGCGATTACGGCGATAAAATTGCCGCGCTCGCCGATTCGCTTGCACCGGAAAGGATGGCTACGACGGCATTTCTCCGCGCGGGGATGGGCTTCGTGCAGTTGATTTTGCCCGACATCAAAGACCGTGAGCGTAGCCAGATGGAGATTGCCGATGTTGTTTCGAGTGCCGTGCGGACGCAGACGGAGGCGCGCTCGTTTGTGCAGCAGCAGTCCACTTTTGGCGGACGGCGCGGCGGGATGCCCATCCAATACGTGCTTCAGGCACCTAATTTGGAAAAGTTGCAGGAATTTATCCCGCAGTTTATGAACAAGGTGTCGGAAAATCCCAAGTTTCAGATGGCGGATGTCAATCTGAAATTCACCAAGCCCGAAACGCAGGTGCAAATCAACCGCGACAAGGCGGCTCTGCTGGGCGTGAGCACGCGCGACATAGGGCAAACGCTGCAATACGCGCTCAGCGGACAGCGGATGGGCTATTTTTATATGAACGGCAAGCAATACCAGATTTTGGCGGAAATCAATCGCCAGCAGCGCAACAAACCGCTCGATTTGAAGTCCATTTATGTCAAAAACAGCACCGGAGAGATGATTCAGTTAGACAATCTGGTGGAACTGTCGGAAAACGTGTCGCCGCCGCAACTCTATCGCTACAACCGTTTCAACTCCGCCACCGTGAGTTCGGGCTTAGCCAAAGGCGTAACCATCGGCGAGGGCTTGGACGAGATGGACAAGATAGCCAAGGAGGTGCTGGACGACAGTTTCCGCACCGCATTGTCGGGCGAATCGAAAGAATTTCGCGAGAGTTCGTCCAGCCTGATGTTCGCCTTCGGCTTGGCACTGATACTGATATTCCTGATTTTGGCGGCGCAGTTCGAGAGTTTCAAAGACCCGTTTGTGGTGATGTTCACCGTGCCGTTGGCGATTGCCGGCGCACTCACTTTCATGTTCGCAGGCGGCATCACGATGAACCTGTTCAGCCAAATCGGAATCATCATGCTCATCGGCTTGGTCGCCAAAAACGGCATCCTGATAGTAGAATTTGCCAACCAGAGGCAGGAAGAGGGGCTTGACAAAATGGAAGCCATCGAAGGAGCCGCCGCCCAACGCCTCCGCCCCATCCTGATGACAAGTTTCTCGACCGTGCTGGGACTATTGCCGCTGGCATTCGCCGACGCCGAAGGAGCCAACAGCCGCGTAGCGATGGGCATGTCGGTGATTGGCGGGATGGTCGTTTCCACGTTCCTGACCCTATTTATTGTGCCGGCGGTTTATTCCTATTTTTCGACGAATCGGGTGAAGAAGGGAAAAAAATAAGAGTTTTCAGCAATTATGCCTCAAAAAGTAATTGTGGATTTAAGGTAAAAATTTGGGTGTTATGTGTTTTTAATTAACAATTAAAAAAATGAAAAACAGCACGACAAGTGTGGCGGTTTCGGGCGATGGTGACACTAGTTTGGATTTGTTCGTGTATGACGAAAAATGGGCAAATTTCAAATTATTTCGTAACTTTGTCCCCGATTTAAAATTGTTGAATGAGCAAAGAAAGTCAAATAGAAGAAAGATTGATTGAGAAGTTAAAATCTCTCAAATATTTCTATCGCCCTGATATTCGCGATAGAGATGCGCTTGAGCGTAACTTTCGGCAAAAGTTTGAAGCACTTAACCGAGTTCATTTAACCGACTCGGAATTTGACCGTCTGCTTGAGGAAATTGTTAATCCTGACGTGTTTATCTCTTCCAAAAGGTTACGCGCACGAAATACATTTCAACGCGAAGATGGCACGCCACTACAATACACATTAGTAAATATAAAAGATTGGTGCAAAAACGAATATGAAGTAATCAATCAATTGCGAATTAATACACGAAACAGCAATCACCGTTATGACGTGATTTTGCTTATCAACGGCGTACCTGTTGCCCAAATTGAACTCAAGGCATTAGAGGTCAGTCCGCGCCGTGCCATGCAACAAATTGTTGATTACAAAAACGACCCCGGCAATGGTTACACCAATACGTTGCTCTGTTTTCTGCAACTTTTTATCGTCAGCAACCAAACTAATACCCTCTATTTTGCCAACAACCAAAATCAGCATTTTAGTTTTAATGCCGATGAACAGTTTTTGCCGATTTATCAATTAGCAGCCGAAGACAACAAAAAAATCACTCATTTGGATGATTTTGCTGAAAAGTTTCTTGCCAAATGTGCCTTTGGCGAACTGATTAACCGCTATATGGTACTCGTGGAGTGTGAACAAAAATTGTTGGTAATGCGACCGTATCAAATTTATGCAGTAAAGGCGATAGTCGAATGTATTCATCAGAATCGGGGGAATGGCTACATTTGGCATACAACAGGCAGTGGTAAAACTCTTACTTCGTTCAAAGCCTCCACTTTGCTGAAAGATAATCCGGATATTGAAAAATGCTTGTTTGTTGTTGACCGTAAAGACCTGGACCGGCAAACCCGCGAAGAATTTAATAAGTTTCAGGAAGGTTGCGTGGAGGAAAATACCAATACAGAAACGCTTGTCAGGCGTATGTTGTCGGAAGATTATGCCGATAAAGTGATTGTTACCACTATTCAGAAACTCGGCATTGCACTCGACCCTACTCACCACAAAAATTACAAGGAACGCTTGCAACCGTTAAGTAACAAGCGCATTGTATTTATCTTCGATGAATGTCACCGCTCTCAGTTTGGCGAAAATCACAAGGCAATCAAAGAGTTTTTCCCCAATGCACAACTTTTCGGATTTACCGGCACACCTATATTTGAGGAAAACGCCACGCATGTCGCCATTGACGGACAGCAAGCCTCGCTGCAAACCACAAAAGATATATTCCAAAAGCAATTACACAATTATACCATTACTCACGCCATTGAAGACCGCAACGTATTGCGCTTTCATATCGACTATTTTAAGCCCGAAGGCAAATTCAAAGTCGGCGAATCGCCCCAAGCCGTGGTGGATGCGATATTGTCCAAACACGATGCTGCCACACATTCGCGCCGCTTCAATGCAATTTTAGCGACCTCTTCCATTAACAACGCCATTGAATATTATCATTTGTTCAAACAGGCACAGGCTTTGCGATTGGCAGAAGATGAAACCTACCCGCCGTTAAATATTGCCTGCGTATTTTCGCCGCCTGCTGATGGCAACACCGACTTGCAACAAATTCAGGAAGATTTGCCGCAGGAAAAAGCCGATAATGAGCAAGCACCCGACGAAAAGAAGCGAGCACTCGAAACCATCATTGCCGACTACAATAAACAATACGGCACCAACCACACCGTTTCGTTGTTCGATTTGTATTATCAAGATGTGCAAAAACGCATAAAAGACCAGAAGTATTCCAATGCCGATTACCCGCACAAGAACAAGATTGACATTGTGATTGTAGTAGATATGTTGCTCACAGGCTTCGATTCCAAATATCTCAATACTTTGTATGTGGACAAAAATCTCAAATATCATGGTTTGATTCAGGCACTTTCGCGTACAAACCGCATTCTGAACGACACCAAGCCTTACGGCAATATACTTGATTTTCGCCGCCAACAATCTGCGGTTGATGAGGCTATCGCGCTGTTTTCGGGCGAAGACACAAGCCGTGCCAAAGAAATATGGTTGGTTGACCCTGCGCCGGTGGTGGTTGATAAATTTGAACAAGCCCTGTCAAATTTGGATAAATTTATGAAGTCTCATGGCTTGGAATGTACACCGGAAGCAGTCAACAACCTCAATGGCGATGATGCACGCGGCGAGTTTATCAACCGTTTTAAAGAAGTGCAACGCCTTAAAACCCAACTTGACCAATACACCGATTTAAGCGAAGAAAACAACGCCAAAATTGAACAACTGCTACCCGATGACCAACTTCGCGCCTTTCGTGGAGTATATATAGATACTGCAAAACGCCTGAAAGCACAACAAGACAAAGCCGGAGCAAGTCCGGAAATACAACAATTAGATTTTGAATTTGTACTTTTTGCCTCAGCGATTGTTGATTACGACTATATTATGGGGCTGATAGCCAAATATACCCAGCGTGAACCATCCAAACAAAAAATGACTCGTGAACAACTCATTAATCTGCTCGCTTCAAGTGCTAACTTAATGGATGAACGCGATGATATAATGGAATACATCAATAGTTTGCAGACCGGCAAAGGATTGTCTGAAAAAGAAGTTCGTGAGGGCTATCAAACGTTTAAAGACGAAAAAATTGCCAATGAGTTATCGGCAATATCAGGAAATTTTGGGATTACAACTGCTGCCCTGCAAACCTTTGTAAACAGAATTATAAGTCGTATGATATTCGATGGCGAACAATTAAGCGATTTATTGGCACCCTTAGAATTGGCGTGGAAAGAGAGAACAAAAAAAGAGTTGGCATTAATGGAAGACTTGGTGCCGGTGTTAAAAAAATTAGCCGCAGGGCGTGAAATTTCAGGATTAACAGCGTATGAATAATAAAAAATAAAAGAGATGACAGGGAAAATATTTTCGAACAACGAACATCATATACATTACCATATAGAAGGTTATAAATCGCTTGCATGGGCAATTCCTTTAACCGATGATGAATTTGAAGTTAAGGAATTAAATGAAGGCAATGATTTTAATAACTCATTGGCTAATGCCGTTCGGCTATTTGCAAAAACCATTAATATTGAAACTGAAATCACAATTAATACACTATTATTATGAATTGGATTGATAAAAGTATAGAAGAATACTACAATTGGTTACGCAATAAAACCATTGTAACAAAAGATGAGGGTACAGCATGGAACAGTATAATAACACCTTTTCTTGGCTTATTCAACGATAATATTGAAATTTATGCCAAATTAGAAAACGACAAAATTATTTTGTCTGATGACGGAGTTACATTTGCAAATTTAGAACTCGCCGGAGCACCTGTTATGCGTTCCTTTAAACGTAAAGAATGGCTTGATATGATATTATTGAATTATGGAGTTACAGTAGAAAAAAACGAATTGACAGTGGTAGGAAATGAAAAGAGTTTTCCGCAAAAAAAGCATAACCTCATTTGTGCCATTTCCGAAATAAGTGATATGGCAATGATGGCGAAGCATACGGTTTCATCTCTTTTTAAAGAAGATGTAAAGTCATATTTTGATGAGCAAAATATTATTTATACCCCGCAATTTATTGCAAAGGGAAGCACCGGAATCGAATTTAACTTTGATTTTCAAATAGCAGGAAAGGAAAAAGAATTGGTAATCAAATCATTCAATTCCCTAAATAAAATTAATGTTCCCAATTTCTTATTTGGATGGGAAGATATAAAGCCTGCTCGGGAAAAAGTTTCAGGCAAAGAATTGAAAGGATTGGCAATTGTTAACGACTTAGATAAAGAAATAAAGAGCGATTACATAGAAGCTTTACATAGCAAAGGGGCAGAAACAATACTCTGGAATGAGCGTCATAAACCTGAAATGATAGAGAAACTTGTTGCATAAAATTTATGATAAAATATTACAGTATGTCATTGAATAAGCAAAAAATTAAAAAAAATGTACCTACGTTGCGCTTTCCTGAGTTTCGAGATGCTGGGGAATGGGAAATAAAGGAT
>BNTU01000001.1 GCA_025996835.1 Bacteroidia bacterium | reverse complement strand
ATTTTATCGCGACTCGGACGACAAATTGATTGCCGGACTTTGTTCGGGACTTGCCGCCTATTTCAACACCGATGTGCTACCCATCCGAATTATTGCGATTGTGTTGTTTTTTGTGCCCCCCTTCCCCGTTCTAATCATCTATTTGGTGCTATGGATATTTGTTCCGGAGGCAAAAACGGCTGAGGAAAAATTGAAAATGCGCGGACAGGCGGTGACAGTGGAAAACATTGGCAAAATTGTTGCCGATGCCACCGAAGATGCAAAAAAAATGTACCGCGAAAATAAAAACGGCTTTTTGAGTGGTTGTGTCAGGGCATTGGCAGGATTTTTCAAAGTCTGCCTTGTGATTTTGGGGTTGCTTGTGGGGGTGCCGCTCATTTTCGCCCTATTCACCGTGCTTATCGCGGTATTTTCCATTCTGTTCGGGCTTAGCAATAGCTTGGTTGGGTTTCCATTTTTCTTGGGTGGTATCGGCACCCCTTTTTTTGAACTCACCCATCCGGTTTTAGCCGCCGGCATGTTGATTATCTTGCTGATTATCCCGCTCGGTGTACTTATTTACACGATTGTAGCCCATTTCAGAAAACTCAAACCGGTGCATATCGGCATCAAATGGGCAGGTTTTGGCGTGTGGCTGTTGGCTCTGATACTGCTTTTAAGCTCCGGCTGTCACATCAACAGGCATTTTCCTATACACCACTGGAACGTCCATTTCAACGACGGCGAAGTGTTTGAGGGCAATGGCGTGCAGGCAGAAAAGAGCATTGCAGTCGCAGAAGCAATTGAACGGGTGATTGTGGAAGACCATCTGATTGCTAATCTGCAAATCGAACAGGTGGCAGGCGAAAGCACCACAATCCTCGTCAGCGGCGATGAAAACCTAATAGACAAAATCAGTGCGAATTGGGAAAACGGCGAATTGCGCCTTTCAACAGATAACAACAGTAATTTGCGCCCTCAAAAGAACTTTAATATTATTGTGCAAACGCCTACTTTAAAAGCAATTGTATTAAACTCGGTGGGGAAAATAGTTATCCCTAATTTGTTTAAAAGCAACGAGTTAAACATTGCATTGGAAGGTGCAGGACACATTCAAGCAGACAGTCTGGCAGTCCAATCCTTAACAGTTCACGCAGAGGGAGTTGGCTCAATCACAGTACTCGGCACAGCCAAAAACGCCGACTTGCATCTGGACGGAGCAGGCGAAATAGAAGCCGCCAACCTGCTCTCAGACACCGTAACAGCCCATCTGGAAGGCATAGGCAAAATAGCCTGTAACCCCACCCTACACCTCGCCGCCAAAGTAGAAGGCATAGGCAAAATCACCTACAAGACGATGCCAAAGACGATGCAGCAGGTGATTGTTGGGCTGGGGAAAATAAGAAAAATTTAATGTCATTGCGGGTGAAAGTCCACCATATCCCAGCCCGTTGCCCCTGCGCTTCGCTTGTATGGGGTTATCGAAATTTAACGCCTTCCGGCGTAACAGTGTGAACTATTATTTCGCTTATTGAAAATAAATAACTACTTTTGCGGAAATTTTGATGTTGCGAGAAAAGCTCGCGATGACAATAGAATGAAAAAATACCGGTACATATTATTATTGCTGCTGCAATTCCACTTTGCCGTTGCTCAACAGACCGACAAAAGCATCGGCTTGGTGCTGAGTGGTGGCGGGGCTAAGGGGGCTGTGCATATTGGGGTGATTAAGGCTTTGGAGGATAATGAGATTCCTGTTGACTATGTTGCCGGCACTTCGGCGGGTGCCATTGTGGGCAGTTTGTATGCTGCGGGCTATACGCCGGAGGAGATTTTGGAGTTGTTTTTGTCCGAGAAATTTCGGTACTGGCAGACCGGACAGGTGGAGGAAATGTATCAGTATTACTTTCGCGAGCAGCCGCCCAATGCCTCTTTTGTCAATTTCAATGTGCCGGTTCGCAACTCCAAAAAAGCCTCCATCACCGATGCGCTTTTGCCCAACAGTGTGGTAAATCCTATTCAGATGAATCAGGCGTTTTTGCAGGAGTTCGCACAGGTTACAGCACAATGTGAAGGCGATTTTGACAAACTTTTTGTGCCTTTTCTCTGCGTGGCATCCGATGTTTACAGCAAGCAGCCCGTGATTTTTAGAAGTGGCAGTGTGGGCGATGCCGTGCGGGCTTCGATGACGTTTCCGATGTTTTTCAAGCCGCTTATCATCGACAGCATCCCGCTTTGGGACGGCGGCATTTACGATAATTTTCCGGTGAAACCGATGAAAGAGGCGTGGCGACCCAATCTCATCATCGGCTCGGCGGTGGCGGGCAACAACAAAAAGCCGGAGGAAGAGACGCTTTTTGAACAGATGCTCAGTCTGGCGATGCAAAAAACGGACTATCGCATTGACCCTCAGGATGGTTTGATGCTGAAACAGACCTTAGAGGATGTGGGGCTGATGGATTTCCAAAAATCCAAAATGCTGTTTGACTTGGGCTATAAATCAACGCTTGAAATGATGGATTCCATCAAAATGCGAACCGACCGCCGTTTGCCGTTGGCGGAACTTACCGAGCGGCGCAAAGCCTATAAAGCCTCGCTTAAACCGCTCATTTTCAATAAAGTGTATGTGAACGGAGATTATTTGACCGAGGCGCAAAAAACGTATATTGAACGACAAATTCACCCCAAACATAAGGCAACTTTCACGATGGAGGACTTCAAACGCATCTATTTTCGCCTGCTGACCAATTCCAAAATCAAGGAAATCATGCCTCACGCGGTGTATAACACGGAAGACGGCACGTTTGATTTGTATCTGGATGTTACGATAAAAGATGAAATAACCATCGAATTTGGTGGCGACATCGCTTCCAATGCCACCAACCAGATGTATCTGGGGCTGGGTTATCGGACTTTGACCACGATTTCAACCAATATCAATTTTGATGTAATGCTGGGAAATGCCTACAATGGAGTAACCTTGCAAGGCAAATTGGAAGCCCTCTATGGCGTTCCGTTCGACATTTCTATTCTCGCTTCTTACCATATACGTGATTATTTTGACAGTGGTAAGTTGTTTATAGACACGGATTTAGCCACTTTTTCGACACAAACCGAAAGCTTTGCCAAAGTGGGTGCCGGTTTCCCCTTCTTTTCCCATGCAAAAATAGACTTCATGGCAGGCATCGGCAGATTAAGAGACCAATACTACCAAAGCAACAGCCAATATCAAACCGGCTTTGACAGAAGCGAATACGACCTGATAAACCTCGGCGCGTATTACAGATATAATACCACCGACAGCAAACAATTCCCCATCAGCGGCAACAAACAATTTCTGTTTGCCCAATTCATCACCGGCAGCGAATTGTACACCCCTACCCCAACGCACGACCTCCCCGGTATAAGTGTCAGGCAAACTTACCTCCAAATAGATGCCGGCGTGACGAACTATTTCAACATGGCACGCCGCTTCAAATTGGGTGCAACCGTGCAAGGCGTGCTGTCGAACAAATTTCTATGGAGCAACTACACGGCAGCCCTCCTGCAAGCCCCCAGCTTCACCCCCACCCCACACAGTAAGCTGGTGTTTAACGAGGCTTTTCGCGCCAATGACTTCGTGGCAGCCGGTGTGTTGCCGATTTGGAAAATCAATGAAACCTTCCAACTGCGAAGCGAACTCTACGGTTTTGTCCCCATCCGCCCCATCGTGAAGATGGTAGACGGTATGGCACTGTATGCAGAATACACCGACCCGCTGTCCACCAATTACGCCTACATGGGCGAAGTGAGCCTCGTAGCACGCCTCCCCTTCATAGCAGTCAGTGCCTTTATAAACTATTACAGCCACCCCAAACAAAATTGGAACTTCGGAGTAAACTTAGGCTACCTCATTTTTGACAAAAAATTTATTCAGTAATTAAAAATTAAGAATTAAAATAAAAACTCATAACTCATAACTCATAACTCCCCTACGCTCTAATGAAAACTTTGCTAAAAGCACTCTTGTCGCTATTCTACCCTTCGCTTTGCGTGGGTTGTGGGGAGGCTTTGATGCAGAATGAGGTGTTTTTGTGTTTGGATTGTTTGCTTCATCTGCCAAAAACGAATTATCATTGCCATGATGTTGCTGATAATCCGGCTGTTGACCGGTTTGCGGGGAAAATTCCGGTGCAGCAAGCCGTTTCTTACCTCTATTATAGCAAGGAGGGGCTGGGGCAAAAAATCGTTGGTGCCATCAAATACCATGGCAACACCGCTCTGGGCAGTTGGGTCGGCAATTATATGGCACGCGAATTGGCAACATCCGGTTTTTTCGCCGATGTTGATTACATCGTTCCAGTGCCGCTACACCCCAAAAAGTTCAAAAAAAGAGGCTTCAACCAAGCCGAAATCATCGCAAGAGGCATATCCGAAGCATTGCAAATCCCATTAAACACCCAAAATCTCTACCGCGAGGTAGCCAACACCACCCAAACAAAAAAAAGCGGCTTCGAACGCTGGCAAAACACGCTGGGCATTTTCAACCTGCACAACCCACAACAGTTTGAAAACAAATGCGTTGTACTGTTCGATGATGTGCTGACGACAGGAGCCACCCTCGAAGCCTGCGGTCACGCGCTACTGCAAAGTGCTAATGTGCGGCTGAAAATTTTGACGGTGGCGATTACTGCGGGGTAATGTGTTAGATTTTTTTTTAATTGTCTGAATCAGGATTTTCAGGATTTTAAGATTTTCAGGATTAAAGTTAACTGCCTATCCCTGCGGGACAAAACCGGAAATTGCTTGCAGGAAACGCTATTTAGTAGTATGATTGCGGATAATCATAATATATTTTAAAAAGTTTCTTGTTATCTTTTCAACATTCTAAACCGCTCCTGCAATTCTTCTATTCGGTTGAGCAACGCATCAAACGGCAAAGAATCGCCGTAAATCATAGTGTTTTGCATTTTTTCATAGTCTTGATGCCAATCGTCAAGCACTTCTGCTGGCGGAACGAGGCAAATGCGGCGGCGTATATCCTGCGAATAATCCACTCCGTTTATGCGAGTGAAAACTTCGCGATGGTGGTGTATCGTGTTCCAAAGTTCGTGGTTGATAATGGCTTTCGTGGCAAAATCTTTGTCCATCATTTTTTCCAAATCATACAAATGCCGCGACTTGCGGTTGGCAAGCATTCTGCCGCCGCCCGTAAAAATCTCGTGCAGTAAAAAGGACTTTTCCAAAAAGGTTTTTTCCGGCACAGCCGTAATAATTTCAGATTTGACAAGGGCAGTGTCAATATCAAAATTCTCAGAAATTAAACTTTTGACTTCGCTTTTGGCAGTTGGCTCAATCAGCGACCTTGCACCGATTTCAAGCACTATTTCCGCTTTCAAATAGGATTGTTCATCGAACAGCGATTGGTAACGGATAAAAATCTTTCGCGGTTCGGGATAGGTTTTGTCGCCTTCGCCGTCGGGTTGCGGCTCAATTGTGCAAAGATTTTGTATGCCATATTGTTCAATCGCTTGCTGCAATTCCGCACAAAAAGTTTCCTTTACAAACAGCGACGATTGCTTGCGCAACTTTTTGAGCTGCTTTATGGTTAAATCGCCGTCCAAATCAAACTGCACCCTATCAAGTGCCAAATCAATATCCTCCGAAAAGCGTTCAATCACATTCCAAACCTTACTCAACGAAGTGCCGCCTTTGAAAACCAACTTGCTGGCAAAAGGCAACGAAAACACAATTTGCAAAATGGTTGTTACCCACAAATCCTTTTCTACAACTTGCGGAAACAAATTGTTCAGTCTTGCGCCTGTCTGCAAAATCACTGTTTTGCGTTCACTGTCGGTCAATTTGAAAAAACTACTCATATAATTTCTGTATTATTTTTTTTATCCATTCCGGCATTAGTTTAGCGTCCTGCAAAATATGCTCTTTGGGCACTTGCTGCAATATATATTTTAACCTGTCCAAATGCTCCTGCGCAACTCCGGGCTGCGTTATTTCCTTTAATGCAAAAGTTATCAGCATTGCCAAATCATTCTTAAAAGCGAGATTTTTTGGGGCGGTATGTTTTAATAAAATTCCTTTCCCATTGCCGATTTTTATTCTGCGAGACGAGCCGTCTGTCAGATAAACATAGTTTGCCGGCACTTGCGTAGATAGCCCCAACCGGTTCAAAGCATAAATTCCGGTCGGAACAATTCGCGCCTTATCGCGCTTTGCGATTGCTTCGGCTACCGTGTCTAACGAAGGGTACAAAATACCCAATCCCAATTTCTTATCAATTTTGGGATAATAGTAAATGCCTGTTGCCAACTTTATAAGTACCTGCTTCTTTACCAAATTCGACAACGCTTTTGATACGGCTTTTGCTTCGCCATAAGTCGAAAAATCGGAGGCAAAAAATTCTTTGCCCCGTCCGCATTTTTTTATATTGATAAATATTTTATTTTCAATACTTTGCATATTCATTTTCTCTTATTTTTGGCGAAAATATACACAATATTTTCGCCTGAAATTAACGCTGCAAAAGTACTACTTTTTTTGAAATAAACAACATTATTTTAAATGACTATCCGCAATCATACCACTTTGAAGTGAATGTATTTCAAAAAAAATCCTTACCTTTGCCGCCGATATTTACGCTAAAGTTATGAATTAAGTAAATATCAGACGATATTGGCTCGAATGAATGAGCTAATACGAGTGATAACATATTAAATTATAGGAGATTATGATGACATGACAGCGGTAGTACGCACATTTTAAGATTGGGAAAAGCGTTTAGCTGATATTTTGGTGTTCGAAACTTAGACAATTTCAACATTACCAATAGTATAAGTGATAACGGTCGCACTGTGTGGTGTGGACTTAATTCATTTATTGGTAATGTGGGTAGTCTAAGACCTCGAACACGGATAAAATTCAGAGTTTTTGTCCGCGCTTTTTTTATGCTGCGTATCTGAGAAAGGACAACAGTTGACCAACAACTGCATAAAATTGGGGCAAGACACCTACGAAGCCGTTTAGAGTAGGAAAAAAAAGTAAAATTTGTAATTTAATTTTTAAAAACAATGAAAAAGATTAAAAATGTATTTTTGCTGGCAGCGATGGCTGTTTCAGCGGGGTTTGTTGGTTGCAACAAAGAGGATGACGATGTTGTGATTCAAAGCAGTGTGGTTTCCGGTGGTACAATTAGAGAAACTATACCGGTAGGAAGCACAGAAATTGACTCTGTAACATTCGAGGTGAAAGGAGAAGTATTAGCAAAAGGGACGTATGTCGATGGTGTTCTTACTATCACATTGCCGGCAACTTTAGACAGCAAGTATTTTCCCTCTGATGCTAACTTTGGAGAGGGTGTAACGGTTAGTGACCCCAATGTCAAGGTGTATGGAGACGATGAATTTCCTATTTATGCCTATAAATATGGCATCAAAGTAGGCAAGTTTGATTATGGCGATGAAACAGGCACCATCATTGACGATGCCGGTCTCTACTATGCTGACAGGGATGTTACGATAACCGGAACATCTACGAGAACAGACGATGGTTGGACATACATCACTAATTTTAATGTTTCCTTGAAGAAAGGATGGAACAAAATGTTTTTTACCGGTTCTGAAAATGAAACCACAAAAACTCGTACCGACAATGTAACGACTACAGAGCCAAGCGGGCTGAAGTGGTTTTTTAGTCCATCATACACCAACAGCAATCAAGCACTTGCTGCTGCGCTTTTAGCGAATAGAACGTATGATAGTGATGACGATGATGTGCTGACATTTGTTACTGCCACTACCTATAGAATCGTATGGGAAGGGGAGGAATGGTCTTCCGGAACTTGGTCTGTTGATGGTGGGCTGTTGCGATTAAGAGATTCCTCTGGAGACGTATATGTTGCAACAATTACTAATGCAGAAACATTCACGTTGACGGTTGGCGAGGATACCTACATATTCACAAAGATATAAAAGGTAGGTTTTCTCAGTTGAGTGCGTATTGAAAAAACCGTCCGAGAGGCAAACTTTCGGGCGGTTTTTGATTTATCCATCCATCCTGAAAATCTTAAAATCCTGAAAATCCTGATTCAGACAAAAAATGACATTATCAATTATTTTGCTTACCTTTGCGACGAGAAAAAAATGAATTATGGCACGATATTTTAATGTAGCAGGTCCCTGTAATGAAGCGAAGCACTATATGATAGAAGCCTCGTCGCGGTTGACAGGAATAACGGAACTCATAGACCAAGAGCAGTATTTTGTGATTCACGCTCCTCGTCAGAGCGGCAAAACCACATTGTTGCTTGATTTGGCTAATCGCATCAATCACGAAGGCAAGTATTATGCACTTTACTGCTCGTTGGAGGCGGCGCAAGGTATTATTGACCCCAAGGAAGGTATTCCGGTGATAGTGAAAGGACTAAAATCGGATTTACGGTATTCAGCCATACCCGGTGCCAAGAAGTTTGCCGCTGATGCGGATTACGGAGATTTCACCAATGTTTTAAAAGATGAATTGACAGACTTTTGTATCTCTTTAGACAAGCCATTGGTCATCTTTTTCGATGAAGCCGACTGTCTGAGCGCGGGCACACTCATTACTTTTCTTCGGCAGTTGAGAAATGCTTACAACACGCGAAGTCGAACTCCGTTTGTTCGGTCGATAGCGTTGGTGGGTATGCGCAACATACGCGATTTCAAAGCGAAAATTCGCCCCGACAGCGAGAGTTTAGGCAGTGCAAGTCCGTTTAATATTATTACTAAAGCGATGACTTTTAGCAATTTTACAAAAGAGGAAATAGTGAAATTGTACGCTCTGCACACCGCTGAAACAGGGCAAATCTTTGAACCGGAAGCGATTGAATTGGTGCATCAACAGACACAGGGGCAGCCGTGGTTGGTCAACGCGATAGCCCGCGAAGTGATAGTTGAAATGCTCCAATCCGATTATACCAAGCCGGTGACTGCCGAATTAGTGGAAAATGCCATCCAAACCATCATCCTGCGGCGTGACACTCATATCGACAGCCTGCTGGAGCGGCTCAAAGAAGAGCGTGTGCGGCGAGTTATAGAACCGGTGATTATCGGCAATCTGGTTGACATCGAAAAACTGTCGGACGATTACAGTTATACCAAAGACCTTGGATTGATACGGGATGTGTCCGGCTCGGTGGAACCTGCCAATCCAATTTATGGCGAAGTGATTATCCGCACGTTAAGTGCCAATTTTCAGGATTATTTGAGTCAAAGCAAATATCCCTACCGGATGCCCCGCTATCTGAAAGACGGTCGCATAGATATGATTTATCTGATGCAGGATTTCCAGTCGTTCTGGCGCGAGAACAGCGATATCTGGACAAAGCGCTTCGACTACGAAGAAGCGGCACCACACCTGATTTTACAAGCCTTTCTGCAACGGATCGTCAACGGCGGCGGGCAGATTGTCCGTGAATTTGCCGCCGGTCGCGACCGTTTGGACTTGTGCATAGAATATGAGGGGCAAAAATACCCCATCGAACTGAAACTCCGTTACAGTTCAAAAACAGAAGAAAAAAGCTATTCCCAAATCATCGGTTATATGGACACAGTAGGTGCCAAAGAAGGTTGGTTGATTATATTCGACCGCCGTCCCAATATTGATTGGGATACTAAAATCTACCTCAAAACGGAGAAGATTGACGATAAAACACTAACGATAGTGGGTTGTTAAAATTTGTCTGAATCAGGATTTTCAGGATTTTAAGATTTGCAAGATTAAAATAAAATCCATCCTGTTAATCTTAAAATCCTGAAAATCCTGATTCAGACAAAAAAATGCTCAACCACATTTTGTCAATTCAACAATAATATGTAATTTTGCGCGTTATTATGACAAATTAAAAACATATTATATGGAACGTCGTGAATTTTTGAAAACATCGGCTGTGCTGGGCGCGGCGATGTTGACTTTTGACAAGCTGGCTGCCGCTACGCAAGCCGGCAAACTGACTGTGGAATCCACCCCCGACATGGTGGCTGTGATGGGTGGCGAACCCGCTCCAATGCTGCAACGCGCACTCCAAGAGATGGGTGGCATCGGCAAATACGTCAAAAAAGGGCAGTCGGTGGTGATTAAACCCAACATCGGTTGGGACAAAACACCCAATTTTGCAGCCAACACCAACCCCGAATTGGTGGAAGAGCTTGTAAAACAATGCTTTACAGCAGGTGCAAAGAAAGTAACGGTCTTTGACCACACTTGCGACAACTGGCAAAAATGCTACGACCATTCGGGCATCAAAAAAGCCGCCGAAGCCGCCGGAGCAACGGTTGTGCCGGGCAATGATGAAAGTTATTACAAGCAAGTTGCCATCCCCATGGGCGTGAAACTCAAATCCGCCAAAATTCATCAGGCGTTGATTGATGCCGATGTGTGGTTCAACGTGCCGGTGCTGAAAAATCACGGCGGCGCGAAAATGTCTATCGCGATGAAAAATTACATGGGCATCGTGTGGGACCGCGGTATTTTCCACTCCAACGATTTGCAGCAAAGCATCGCCGACATCTGCACATACACCAAAAAACCGGCTTTGAATATCGTGGATGCCTACCGCTGTATGCGCAAAAACGGTCCGCAAGGCAAGTCGCCAAACGACACCTCAGTGCTGAAAGCCCTCATCGTATCGCCCAATATCGTGGCAGCAGACACAGCAGCCATAGCCATGTTCAACCAAGTTGAAAAAATGGACATCGCCGAAGTAGGACACATCGCCCACGGTGAGAAGCTGAAGCTCGGCACGCAAAAGATTGATAATCTGAATGTTAAACGCATAAAAATCTAAAAAAACTGTCATTGCGGGCTTGACCCGCAATCCCCTGCAAAGGAGCCGAATGTTGGGCAAAAGAGCAATTTATAACAAGGGATTGCGGGTCAAGCCCGCAATGACGATATACACTTAAATTTAAAGATGATGCATAATTGGTTGAAAGTAATGAGGTTAGCGTTGGCATTGCTCTTTTTTGCAGTGATGACGTGGGTATTCGTGGATTTTGCGGGCAAGTCGCCGGAGTGGATGCGGCACGCGATTCCTCACATAGGGAGTTATGCTGCGATTGTCGTTTGGGCGGTGCTGGCACTGCTGTTTGGGCGTGTTTTTTGCTCATTCATCTGTCCGTTTGGCATTTTGCAGGACGTGATTGGGCGGTTTGCTCCGAAAAAATGGCGCAAGCACCACTATTCCAAGCCTTACAATTGGTTGCGTTACAGCCTGTTGGCGATTTGCGCGGTGTTCCTGATTTTTGGCATCGCCACTCCCCTACTCGCCCTCGACCCGTACAGCAATTTTGGGCGCATCGCCGTCAATATTTTCCGCCCGCTGGTGATGGAGGGCAATAATGGGCTGAACTGGATTGCGCTGAAATTCAACAACTACGATTTTTATCATGTCACGATTTATACGGTGACGACACTCTCATTTTTGTCCGCTTTCATCGTGTTTTTGCTCGTTGGCACGATGGCTTTGTTGCGCGGGCGACTGTTTTGCAACACGATTTGTCCGGTGGGTTCGCTGCTCGGATTGATTTCCAAAGTGCCGCTGTTTCGGATAGTAATTGATGAATCATGCACCAAATGCGGCTTGTGCGAAAAAGCCTGCAAAGCGGAATGTATCGACAGCAAGGCTCAGACGGTGGATTATTCGCGCTGTGTGAGCTGCTTCAACTGCCTTAGCAAGTGCAAAAAACAGAGCATTCAATACAAATGGGCTATACCCCCCAACCCCCTAAAGGGGGAGTTGAAAAATTCCCTTTCAGGGAATAAAAGCCCCCTTGAGGGGGTTGGGGGTAGCCGTCGCTCGTTTTTGCAAACATCTGTTGCTATGGCGGCGACCGTTCCATTCATTCAGGGCTGCGTCAAAGCCGTTGCGACGGAGATTGACACCACCAAACTAACGCCCATCACCCCGCCGGGGTCGGTGAGTTTACAGCATTTCAAAGAAAAATGCACCGCCTGCCATTTGTGCATAACGCACTGTCCGCAGCAAATTTTGAAACCTGCGGGCTTTGAGTTTGGCATCAACTATGCGTTTAAGCCACACTTGACGTTTTACGAGATGGCATTTTGCAACTACAATTGCACGGTGTGCGCCGATGTGTGCCCCTTTCATGCGATTGTACCGTTCCAAGATAAAGATGAAGCGGGTATTTCCAAAGAAAAGCAGATGACGCAGATTGGCATCGCGCAGTTCGACAAAAGTCGCTGTGTAGTCGTCACGGATAGCACCTCCTGCGGTGCCTGCTCGGAACATTGCCCCGTGCAAGCCGTGCGCATGGAGCCGTATGGCGACAGTGGCTTAACGCTCCCGCACGTCTATGACGAGCTCTGCATCGGCTGTGGTGGCTGCGAATCCATCTGTCCCGTCCGTCCAATCAAAGCCATCAACATCATGGCAAATGAGGTGCACCAAAAAGCACACGCCCCGCAAGAGGAGGAAGTGAAGGATGTGGATGCAGGGAGTTTGGATTTTGGGTTTTAACCTGATGTTTATTTCCCACTCAGCAACTTTTCATACTCTTTTGGACTTTCAAGCAACTTGATGGCTTGTTTCAGTACATCGTCTATTTCGTTGTGGATTTGATAGTATTCGCTCATGTTCCAGATGTCGCGGGCTACTAATGCCTTTATTTGATTTTGGATGAGGGGTTTGGATTTTTCCAACTGCTTCAAATCGTCATCGGTGAGGTGGGTTGATTTGTGCGGCGTAGCTCCACCGGTCACAATCATGTCAAAATCTTCCTTTTTCAGCAAACTTAGCAAATCGGCAATCATGGCATCCGTTACCTCATATTTAGCCTTGAATGTTGCAATATTCGGATATTTTGTCTGATAACTCTTGCGATTTTTTTCAATGAGATTCATTACCTGCTTGAATATTACGCCACTCGCCACGAGGGAACGGTGCATATCGGTGTAGCGCGTGGTGTCGATGGGCACAAAATAGTCGGGCATGATGCCGCCACCGCCATAAACGGTGCGCTTGGTAACTAAGGTGCTGTAGCGCAACGAGTCCGGGAAATGGATGCTGTCCGCACTCAGCATTTCGCCATGATTGTAGCGCGTAATCATCTCTTTTTGATACGACTCCATATTGCCGTTTTCGTAGGGCTTCTGAATGCAGCGACCGGTGGGCGTGTAGTAGCGGGCGGTCGTCAACTTGAGCATCGAACCATCGGGCAGCGGGATGGGGCGTTGTACCAAACCTTTGCCAAACGAGCGACGACCAACCACAACGGCTCTGTCCCAATCCTGCAAAGCACCCGTTACAATTTCGCTTGCCGATGCACTCGATTCGTCAATGAGGACAATAACTTTGCCTTTTTCAAACGAACCACGCATGTCAGCTTTGGCATCACTGCGCGGCTGATGCACTCCTTCGGTGTAAACAATCAGGTTGCCACGCTGCAAAAATTCGTTGGCTATCTGGATGGCTGCTTCCAAATAGCCGCCGCCATTGTCCTGCAAATCCAAAACCAAATCTTCCATCCCTTGCGCCTGCAATTTTGCCAACGCCGTCTTAAACTCTTCGTAAGTGGTTGCAGCAAAACGACTTAATTTGATGTAGCCCGCCGTTTTATTCAGCATATAAGAAGCATCCAAACTGTACAGCGGAATTTTGTCGCGCACAATGTTGAAAGACATCAGATTGGGATTTGAACCGCGTTTCACCTTGACATTCACGGTCGTACCCTTCAATCCGCGCAATTTTTTAGTAACATTCGTTGTATGTTTCACCGCATCGCCAACCATCAGCGTATCATCAATGTAGATGATGCGGTCGCCGGCGAGCAACCCAACCTTTTCCGAAGGTCCGCCGACGATGACTTGAACCACATAAATTGTGTCGGTCAGCACATTGAACTGTACCCCGATACCGTCGAAATTGCCTTGCAGCGGCTCGTTCATTTCCTTCACCTCCTCAGGACTCATATAGGCAGAATGGGGGTCTAAACCCTTCAAGAGCGCAATCACGGCATCATTTGCCAACTTCTCCTTATCAACATTATCGACATACAGGTTTTCGATAACGGCAACAGTCATAGCTATTTTCTGCGTAGCAGGGTCATTCATACCACGCTGACCATACGTGCATGAGGTATTCAGCAGCAAACTTGCCGCCAAAACGAGAGAAAAAGATGTATGCTTCATTATTTTAATGTTTTTATTTTGAAGGCGCAAAGGTACGAAAAAGTTATGAGTTATGAGTTATGAGTTATGAGTTTTTTTTGCTGTTTTTTTTCAATATATAATCATTGTCAATTGTAAAAAATGTGGCAATGAGGTTGGGGGGATGGTGTGTAATATTTTGATACTGAGGTCTAACGATTGCATACCAATTGAATCTAAACCTCATTTTTACCTAATTTTCTTAACAAAACAACTTTTCCCATTCCACAAGCAAATTATCGCACGGACAGTATTATAGGGGCGTAAATGTGTAGAGACGGGGTTGTATATATAAACCCCGTCTCTACAGGGCGGGCAAACCCCGCCCCTACGCTTGTCTTGAACCACGCTTTTGTTAAGCTACTTCTTTATGCAGCGAACGCTACCCATCCCTGATACTATAAACCGGTCAACGTAATAGCGGAACGGTCAAAGTTATAATTGTCGTTGTTACCGAGATAGGTACTAAAATCATCACCGACAGATAGGTAGCAGGTTTCAAATGATGTGCCCGCCTCATTGCTATCCGCATCTACGCCGCTCGAAGCATTGCAATCCTGCCCAACGCTATACTGCGTTTTACCCATAACCAGATACAGCGAATTGATGGTAGGTTCTGTGTTGGGAACCACCGTGACGTAATAAGCCTTATTAGTAGTATTACCACCTACCACAACCTTCAGTTTATCAGTACCGGCACCATTGGTTAATCGCTCGCCGCTGAGTTTGGTCTTGCCGATATTCGGCGCATCAGCCGTGCCGCCGTAAATTCCGGCGTCAATCTTTACTCCAAGCACACCTACAGTCGAATACCCTTCGGCTTTGAGAAGTTTAACCGTTCCACCTTGCTCAAGGATAAGTTTTGATTCGTGGTAGAAGTAGAGGCTACCTGAACTATAACCACCACCTAAAGAAGGAATAACACCAAGTTCAATGCTGCCGGTGCCTTTTACGACAACCTTTGCTGACCCTTGCACATTCAGTTGTTGGTCATTGTTTATCAGTTTCTTCCCTGCGGGAATTACCAGCGTCAGACCATCTTTCAAATTGCCGCTGCTGCTGAGAGTCACATCCTGTTTAAGCGTAATGGTAGAGCCATCCACTTGTGCATACGCAGAACCGCCGAGGTAGTTGTTTACGAAGGTAGTAGCGTCTGTGTTTCCGCCGGGAGTAGTGGGGTCGGTGCCTTCGGTGGGGTCATCGCCGCCTAAATTCCACGTCTCCATCAGGGCTATCCAAAAGGTTTGCCCTTCTTGGGTCAGAAGGCTCCGGTTCGTGTCCCAATACGCCGCGAGGTTTTCCTTTTCGGCGTTTGTGAAACTTTTGCCGTTCTGCCACGTTGTCCACTCCGCAGTACCTGCTGTACTCACGTCGATGTCTGCCAGCAGTTCGGTTGCCGAACGTGCGGGGGCATCATCTTCGCTGCAAGAGGTAAAACCTACCATTACAGCCATTGCGCCCATGAGGGCGACTTTTACATAACTTGTCTGTCTCATAATACTTCTATTTATGTTGTTACTAATATCACTCTTACTTTGTCTTGCACACGCCGTTGACCCACTCAATCACAAGGAAATTTGACTGCGTCGCCAACGAATTCTATTTGAATTGTCTCGTCGATGACGTATGGTACTTGCGTTAACTTTGCAGAAGAATAGATAGTGAAATACAATCCATCTTGATTGATGTAACCGTAGCCGTGGTAGTCCCCTCCGCTACCTGCAATAACAACAGGGAAACTTGTAATTTCCTCATTGTCTAAGGCGTTAACCAGATGCACCGTAGGGTTCACAAACTTGAAATACAGCGCCACTCCATTGTAAGGGTCTGTGATGTCACTTAAAGTGAAATCGATTTTCAGTTTAGCACCCGCCTTTGTGGTTGTAATCTCAGCGGTAAGTTTTCCATCGCTGCTGAGGGTTACCGGAAAAGATGAGGAATTGCGCGAGGAACACCTCTCACCTCCGGTAACATTGTCGTCGCCAAAGGATACCTGCGTCCATACTTGGTAGGTTTTTGCCCACTGAGTAAGGTTCACTTTGTTACCGTCTTTGTCATCATCGCTACAAGCAAAGAACATTGCGGTAGATACCGCTACGATTGCGCCCATCAGGGCGACTTTTACATAACTTCTTTTCATTTTTTTTTAGAAATTAAATTTTTGCCCCCGTTGTTGACTCTTTGCAAAGGTGGAAGGCAAAAAAATACCTTTACAAATTCGTTTGGAACAGTATTTATTTATTTTGCGCCCGTTCAGACCATTGCGCATTATCCCCGTTATGCCGATGGGACAACATAGTTTTCTTTTGTTGAGTATAGGATACGAAAAATGCCCCGTTTTTGGCGTTTTTAGCAACGCCAAAAAACAGGGCATTTTAGGTGCCTCAAAAACATGCACAAAAAGGGCATTTAAATGCTCACTACTGCACGATAAATTTTTCTGAAATGCGGGGGGGGGGGGCAGAATGTCGCAGCACGTCGTGATTATTATCGCGGCGGGAAGTTACCGAAGTCATATCTGCGAACTGTCTGTACATACGTCTTTTGTTAGAACGGCGCAAAGGTAGATATACTTTTTGAAATGGCAAAATAATTTACACAAATTAATATAGATTAAGATGCGTTTGCCCTGCTGTAAATGACTTTTTTCCCCGCCAACAGCGTGTTGCGCATCAGCGAAATAATCGTCATCGGTCCCACGCCGCCCGGCACAGGCGTGATGTAGCTGCATTTTGGAGCCACTTCATCAAATTTTACATCGCCTTTGAGCTTAAAGCCCGATTTTGTTTCGGTGCTTGGCACGCGGGTGGTGCCTACGTCGATGACTACGGCACCTTCCTTGACCATGTCGCCGCGCAGAAATTCGGGTGAGCCGAGGGCGGCTACGATGATGTCGGCTTCGCGGCAATAGTCGCCGATGTTTTGTGTGCGGCTGTGGCAGACGGTAACGGTGCAATCGCCCGGCTTGGCTTTCTGCATCATCAGCGTGGCAACGGGTTTGCCCACGATATTGCTGCGACCCAAGACAACGCAATGTTTGCCTGCTGTGGAGATGTCGTAGCGTTTGAGAAGTTCCACGATGCCCGCCGGCGTGGCAGACACGAAGCAGGGCAAGCCGATAGACATCCGCCCGACATTGACGGGATGAAAGCCATCCACATCCTTGCGATAGTCAATGGCTTCGATGACTTTCTGTTCGGAAATGTGCTTCGGGAGCGGCAGTTGAACGATAAACCCGTCCACATCGGGGTCGGCGTTGAGTTCGGCAACTTTCGCGAGGAGCTCATCCTCCGTCACATCGCTTTCGTAGCGAATGAGCGATGACTTAAAGCCAACTTCTTCGCATGTGCGCACTTTGTTGGCAACGTAGGTTTCACTCCCGCCATCGTGCCCCACAAGGATGGCGGCAAGGTGCGGACGTTTGCCTCCGGCACTCAGGATGGCATCAACCTCAGCGGCGATTTCCAATTTAATTTGAGCAGCAACTGCTTTTCCGTCAATTATCTTCATTTAGTTATGAGTTATGAGTTATGAGTTATGAGTTATGAGGCACTTAAATAACTCATAACTCATAACTCATAACTCGATTTACCTTCTCGCGGCCAGTCCCGGAATTTGTGGGGCTTTGCCTGCTTTTACTTTTTTCATCATTTTGCGCATCTCTTCAAACTGCTTTATTACTTTGTTTACTTCTATTAGGGATGTGCCGCTGCCTTTGGCGAGGCGGGCTTTGCGGACACTGTTGTTCAATATCTCGGGGTGGCTGCGCTCTTTGGGGGTCATGGATAGGATGATGGCTTCTATCGGTTTGAAGGCATCTTCTTTGACTTCCACGTCTTTTATGGCTTTGCTCACGCCGGGAATCATCGACACGAGGTCTTTCATGCTCCCCATCTTCTTGATTTGCTGGATTTGAAGCAGAAAATCGCTGTAATCGAACTGATTTTTCGCGAGTTTCTTATTCAAACGGCGTGTTTCTGCCTCGTCAAACTGCTCCTGTGCCTTTTCTACCAGCGACACGATGTCGCCCATCCCAAGGATGCGGTCTGCCATACGTTTGGGGTGAAATGGGTCGATGGCTTCCATTTTTTCGCCCGTCCCCACAAATTTGATGGGCTTGTCCACCACCGTGCGGATGGACAGGGCAGCACCACCGCGGGTGTCGCCATCGAGTTTGGTGAGCACCACGCCCGTAAAATTGAGGCGGTCGTTAAATTCTTTGGCGGTGTTCACGGCATCCTGACCGGTCATCGAATCCACCACAAAAAGGATTTCGTGGGGATTGACCGCCTTTTTGATGGCTGCTATTTCGGTCATCATCTGCTCGTCCACGGCTAAGCGTCCGGCGGTGTCGATGATGACGAGGTCGTTGCCGTCTTTTTTTGCCTGTTTGATAGCGTTTTGCGCGATTTCGACCGGTTTTTTGTTGCCCTCTTCGGCATACACGGGCACGCCGATTTGTTCGCCCAGCACGCGCAACTGTTCGATGGCGGCAGGGCGGTAGATGTCGCCGGCCACCAATAGTGGCTTCTTGCCCTTCTTATCCTTGAGCATTTTGGCAAGTTTGCCGGAGAAAGTGGTCTTTCCCGAACCCTGCAAACCGGACATCAGGATGATGGTGGGGTTATTTTTGAGGTTGAGTTCGGCAGTGTCGCCGCCCATCAAAGTAACGAGTTCATCGTGGACGATTTTCACCATGAGTTCGCTCGGCTTCACGGCTTTCAACACATTCTGCCCAAGGGCTTTGTCCTTAACGGTGTCGGTAAAGGTTTTCGCGACCTTGTAGTTCACATCGGCATCCAAAAGTGCCTTGCGAACATCCTTCAGGGTCTCCGCCACATTAATCTCAGAGATTTTCCCCTCCCCTTTCAGCAGCTTAAACGACCGCTCTAATCTATCACTTAAATTTTCAAACATAATTTTACAGTTATCAGTTACCAGTTACCAGTTACCACTTAGCAGTTGGCAATTATCAGTGCTGGTAACTGGTAACTGGAAACTGGAAACTGAATGAGGGTGCAAAAGTACAATAAAAGGGGGAAATATGCAAATGTTGTTTTTTGAGTGCGTCATTGCGGGCTTGAGCCGCAATCCCCTGCGATGGTTTTAATTATGTCACTTGCCCTCAACCCTATTTTTGCATAGTCGTCAGGTTAAGGCTGAAAGCCTCGTAGCAATAGCGTAGGGCATCGCCCTACGGACAGGATATGGCATTGAATGCAAGCCCTGAAAGGGCGATAGCAATGGCTAATGCCCTTTCAGGGCGAAACGAGAGGGAGAGGGCATCTTTCGTAGGGCGATGCCCTACGCTATTGCTACAAGGCTTTCAGCCTTAACCTGACGGCTATGCCCATTTTCGGCTTCCGCCATGCGGTATTCCAATTTTTCTATGCGCGGACTGATGGCGTAACCTCTTAATATGTAATCTTTTAACACTTTGGTAGCCCATTGGCGAAATTCTATTCCTCGTTTGGATTTTACTCGGTAACCCACAGAGATAATCATGTCCAGATTATAATGATCCATATCGTAGATTTTCCCATCTGTGGCAGTTGTTGCAAAATTTGCAACAACTGAATTTGCTGAGAGTTCTTCCTCCTCAAAGATATTCTTTATATGTCTGGAAATGACAGACTTATCGCGCTCAAAAAGTGCAACCATCTGTGCCTGTGTCAGCCACACCGTTGTGTTTTTTATTTTATTTTTTCACTCCATCAAAAAATGCAGGCGATTTTGCAGATTCACATCTGCCATGCCGCCGTCTACGTCTAAATATAGCAGATTCATTTCGGGGTAGAACTTTTTTATGCGCTTTTCTATGCCTTTGGCTACTATGTGGTTGGCTATGCAGCCGAAGGGTTGGACGCATACTACGCGGTTGATGTTGTGGCGGGCGTAGCAGGCTACTTCGGCGGCTATCATCCAGCCTTCGCCGAATTGATTGGAGAGGTCGATGATTTCGGCGGCGTATTCGGCTTTGGTGTAGATAGATACGGGCGACGTGTAGTAGCGGAAGTCTTTCAGGATGGCTTCCATCTTGTTCATTCTGCGGTGCAGGTAGTTCCAAATTTGCGGGGTGAGCAGCCGCTGAAGCCTGCCGATGGGCTTTACGCCGCTTTTGTCGTTGACGTCGGCGTTTACGAAAAACTGGATGAAAAAGTCCAAAACGGGCGGCGTCACCACCTCCATGTCTTTGGAGCGCATCCATTCGGAAATGTAGGCTTGACCGTAGTTGTTGTATTTCACATAAATTTCGCCAATCAGCCCTACTTTTGTTAACTCTTTGTTGTTCACCGGAATAGCGTTGAAGGCGGCGACCGCTTGTTTCAGGAGTTTCATCAACTGCGCGGATTTGTTTTTTCTCACAATAGCCTCGCCCAGCTCTACATAGTGGTCAAACGTTTTTTGCGTGTCGCCTTTGTGCTGCTCCTTCACGATGGTTGAGTTGTACATCTGCTGCAAGGCATCGGAATATAACAGGGTGTAAATAAATATGTTAGCTATTTTTATGAGTGGAAATTTGAACTCTTTTTGGTCGTTTTGATACACCGTGCCTGTGGCTAAGGCAACGACCGGAATGTGCGAAAATCCCGCACTCGACATCCCTGCTTTTATCTGCGAGAGGTAGTTGGTGGCGCGGCATTGTCCGCCTGTTTGCGTGATGGTTACCACCACATTGTCCAAGTCGTATTTGCCTGACTGCAAGCCTGTTATGACGTCTCCCAAAATCAGCGTCAAGGGGTAGCAAACCTCGTTGTGACCATATTTTAAGCCATTGTCTGCCGATTCTTTGGTCGTTTTGGGCAGGTTCACAAAATGGTAGCCCAGCAACGAGGCGAGGGCGGGGATGAACGGCGACAAAAAATCGGTGAACCAGGGTGCCAAAATAATCTTTTTGCGGTCTTCTTTGGTAAACGTGCGCTCATAGCCCGTGTAGTCTGCCGGAGCGGGCTTGAGATGCAATCCCTCCGCCGCGTGCAGCGACTCAATCAGCGACCGCAATCGCAGCCGGACAGACCCCGGACTGGCAATTTCGTCAATTCGCAACACGGTGTGATTTTTGCCCGTCTGCTTCAAAACTGCCCCTATTTCGTTCATCAAAAACGAATCGGGACCGCAGCCAAACGAGTTTAACTGAATGTATTGCACATTTTTGGGTAACTTCGCCACCGCCAATGCCGCCTGCACAGCGCGGTTGGGATACGACCACTGCGAAACGAGGTTCAGTTGCGTAAATCCCGTTGTGTCAGACGAACGGAACACATCATCCGTAAGCACCTGCGCACCAAGGTCGGACAGTATTTGCCCCACTTTTTGATGAATCAGCGGGTCGGTGTGGTAAGGTCGTCCGGCAACGATGAAGACGAGTTCATTGTTATCTATATACTTGTCGAGCAGTGCTTTCTGCGTTTCCTGTATCTGCGTTTTCTTGGCATCACGCTCCTGAATGGCTTTGTCGAAGGCGGCGTTGAACATCGTTTGCGAAACGCCCAGCGAGGTGAGGTATTTCCAACAGCCTGCCTTCAGCGTTTCATCGTCCTGAAAACTCACCACAGGCTTGTCGAAGGGTATGCCAAAACGCTCCGCAGGGTCCATCGAACTGCGAATTACATCGGGATAGCCGCTCACAACGGGGCAGTTGAACGAATTGACCGAATGCTGCAACTCCTTCGCATCTTTGGCAACGATGGGATAAAAAATGCGGCTAACCTTCTGCTCCACAAGCGATAAGATATGCCCATGAACCAATTTGGCAGGAAAACAGATGTTTTCAGACATCACCCCCCCTACCCCTTTCTGATACAGCGGCGTGGTGGATTCGGGCGAAAGCACCACCCCAAATCCGCATTCGGTGAGCAATTTGTTCCAAAACGGGTAGTTTTCAAACATGTTTAACACTCTTGGAATGCCGATAATATCAGCACGCAGAAGACGCAGATTAGATGGATTTACGCAGATTTTATCTGCGTGAATCTGTTCAATCTGCGTCATCTGCGTGCCACTAAACAGCACCTCATTTTTCATATCAAACGCATTATACCCCTTTGCCGGTGCTGTGCTCTTGTTGTAAAACACCTTCTCGCATTTATTCCCCGCGTAGCAAGTGTTGCCATTTGCAAATTGGAAGCGCAGGACGGTGCATTTGTTTGTACAGCCTTGGCATTGCAACTCTTTTGTGTTGATGGTGGCGGGGTTGGGGAGGGCTTCGGTGCCGGTGAACTGCGTCTGTTTGGGTCGGAGAGTGTGCATCCGTTGGGCGTAGAGGGCGGCTCCCAGCGCGCCCATCAGTTCGGGATAGTCGGTGGAACTTACTGATTTGCCGGACAATAGCTCCAATGCGCGATAGACGGCATCGTTGCGAAATGTGCCGCCTTGCACCACGATGTGGTCGCCCAACGCATTTAAGTTGTTTATTTTCAGTACTTTGAAAAGGCAGTTTTTGACAACCGAATACGCCAAACCTGCTGCAATATCGCCCGGCGCAGCATTCTCTCGCAAGGATTGCTTCACTTTGGAGTTCATAAAAACAGTGCAGCGTGTGCCTAAATCGCTCGGATAACGTGCCAGACAAGCGGCGCGCGTAAATTCGGCAATCTGCATATTGAGGTTGGCGGCAAAATTTTGCAGAAACGACCCGCAGCCCGATGAACACGCCTCGTTCAGCTCAATGTTGGAAATCACGCCCTGACGGGTGAAAATCGATTTCATATCCTGCCCGCCGATGTCCAGCACAAATGACACATCGGGGTCAACATATTGCGCGCCGGAGAGATGCGCCATCGTTTCCACTATGCCGTAGTCGAGGTTCAGGGCTGATTTAATCAAGTCTTCGCCGTAACCTGTTGCAGCAGAAGAGATAAAGCGGAATGTCACGTTTTTTTCCTGCGCCTCTTTGTAGAATTGTGTCAAGCCTTCGACCACTTTTTTCAGCGGGTTGCCCTCATTGCCGGCGTAATAATTGAACACGATGTTGGTGTGCTCGTCCATGATGAGGATTTTGGTGGTTGTGGAGCCGGAGTCTATGCCCAAAAAGCAGTTCAGGGACTGTCCTTGCTGCAATTCCACGCGCTTTAAGTGTTTGATATTGCGATTTTTCTGCCATTCTGCGTAGGCTGTTTCGCTCTCAAACAGCGGTGGAAGCGTGTCTTTTCGTACCTGCGTGTTGGCGGTTGCTAACTGACCTATCAGTTCGGGAATGTCTTTAACTACTTGCTGTTCGGGATGATAGAGTGCCGTGCCCCAGGCGGGGAAAAATTCGCTGTTTTCGGGCGGCGCAAACTCTTTTTCGTCAAAGTTCAAAATTTGCGCAAAAGCCTTGCGCAATGCCGGCAGGAAAGTCAAAGGACCGCCCACGCACACGATTTCGGGAGCCACAGTGCACCCCCGCGACAAAGCGGTAATACTCTGCAAAGCAACAGTATAGAGAATCGACATCGCTACATCGGCGACCGGCACGTTGCGGGCTATCAGGTTTTGCACGTCCGTTTTGGCAAACACGCCGCAACGCGAAGCTACAGGATAAATTTTTTCGTATTCCAAGGCTTTTTTGCCCAATTCTTCAACGCTAATGTGCATCAAGTCAGCCATTTGGTCGATAAAAGCACCCGTTCCACCGGCGCAACTGCCGTTCATGCGAATATCCGGTTGCTTGCCGTTTTCAAAAAACACCATTTTGGCATCTTCGCCCCCTAAGTCAATCATAGTGTGGGTGTTAGGATGCTCCTTTTTAATCACCTCAATGGCGGCAACCACCTCCTGCGTGAACGGGATGCCGATGCGCTCCGTGATGCCCATCCCCGCCGAACCGGTGATGCCAACTGTAAACTGCCTGTCGGGGAATTTTTGCACAATCGTGTGCAATTCCTCCGTCATCACCTTGCTCACGTTGGCTTTATGGCGACGATACAACCTATAAATCACTTCAGAGTTTTCGTCTAATATGATGATTTTAAAAGTAGTAGAGCCAATGTCTATCCCAATCCTGTATATATTTGTCATTAAATGTTTATTTACGAGTTTATTCAATCAAAAAGTGTAACCTGTTTTGCAAATTCACCTCTGCCGTACTTGCATCGACATCCAAAAAGAGCAAGTTGACATTGGGGTAGAATTTTTTTAACCGTTTTTCTATTCCTCTGGCTGTGATGTGATTAGCGATGCACCCAAACGGCTGCACACACACAATTTTATCGATGCCACTGCGAGCATAACATGCGACTTCGGCTGCTATGAGCCACCCCTCTCCAAACTGATTGGAGAGCGTTAGTATATCGGAAGCATATTCGGCTCTTTTGTATATTGACTCTACCGGTTGATAAAATCGGTATTTCTGCATGATTTTATCCACTTTATTGACCCGCGTATTGATGATTTTTTGCAATACGGGATTTATGAGCATTCGCTCCAATGCGGTGTCTTTTGAAACACCGTTTTTGTTGTTTTCCCTGTTGTCTATGAAATATTGTAAAAACAAATCAATGAGCGGCGGGGTCGTCACTTCCATGCCTTGTTCGCGCAGCCATCTTCCGATGTGCGCTTGACTATAATTGTTATATTTCGTGTATATTTCGCCAATAAGTCCAACCGGGGTATATTTTTTGTCATTCACCGGAACTGCGTTAAACTCCATAACGGCTTGTTTCAAGTGTTTGAGGAGTAATCTGCTATCGTTTTGCCGAACGGCTTCAACCCCCAATGCCATATAGTGGTCGAAAATAGGTTGAGTCGTTCCTTTTTTCTTTTCTTTAACGACAGTCGAACGCCACATTTTCTCCAAGGAATCACCATATAAGATGCAATATATAAATATGTTAGCCATTTTTAATGCCGGCATTTTGAAGGCACTTTGTTCATTGTTATACACACTGCCTGTGGTGAGAACCAGTACCGGAATGTTTGAAAATCCTGCACTTTGTATGCCGGCTTTTATCTGTGCCACATAATTGGTGAAGCGGCATTGCCCTCCCGTTTGTGCGATGGCTACCACAATGTTATTCAAATCATAATTCCCTGATTTTAACGCAGTTATGATGTCGCCAAGCACCAAAATAGAAGGGTAACACACTTCGTTGTGTCCATATTTCAAGCCCTCTTCTGCCGATTGTTTGGATGTTTTGGGCATGTTTACAAACTTGTAGCCGGCAAGTTCGCCCAACGAAGGTATCATTGGTGAAATGAAATCGCCAAACCAAGGAAGGAGTACTGTTTTTTTCGTATCCGCTTCGGTATATCCCCTGCTGTAGCCTTTATATGTTTCGGCGGATTGAACTTCTTCGCCATACTTGGCTCGCGATGCCAGCGACTCTATCAACGACCGCAACCGCAATCGAACAGACCCCGGACTGGCTATCTCATCAATGCGCAACACCGTTTGATTTTTATCGGCTTGCCGCAATATGGCTCCTGTTTCGTTCATGAAAAAAGAATCCGGTCCGCAACCAAACGAGTTCAGTTGTATCAGTTGCACATTTTGTGGCAATTGTGCCACCTTCATCGCTGCTTGCACCACGCGATTAGGATATGACCATTGCGAAATCATATTCAATTGGTTGAAGCCATCGTCGTCTTCCAACCGAAACACATCATCGGTCAACACATGAGCACCAAGGTCGGAGAGTATCTGCCCCACTTTTTGATTAATAAACGGGTCGGTATGATACGGTCGTCCGGCAACTATAAACACGATTTCTTTGTTTTGTACATATTTTTCAAGCAAGACTTTTTGACTGTCCCGCAGATGTTGTACCTTAGCGTTGCGCACTTCAACTGCCTTCTTAAATGCCTTTTTAATGGTTTTCTTCGGCACCCCAATTGAGGTCAAGTATTTGCAACAGCCATCTTCCAACGTTTCTTCATCTTGAAACGTGATTACTGGCTTATCTAACGGTATGCCATACTTTTCTTCTATCTCCATCGAGCTGCGAACAACGTCGGGATAACCACTCACAACCGGACAATTGAACGAATTAGCCGTATGTTTCAACTCTTTCTTATCCTTCACCACTATCGGGTAAAAGATGCGGTCAACTTTCTGCTCCACAAGTGCTAAGATATGTCCGTGAACCAATTTGGCAGGAAAACAAATGTTATCCGACATGATATATGTAACCCCTGTCAAATAGAGCGGCATCGTGGACTCGGGCGAAAGCACCACCTCAAACCCACATTCGGTGAGGAGTGTGCGCCAAAACGGGTAGTTTTCAAATATGTTGAGCACTCTTGGAATACCTATAATATCTGCGTGAATCTGCTCAATCTGCGTCATCTGCGTGCCACTAAACAGCAGTTCGTTTTTCATATCAAACGCATTATATCCCTTTGCAGGTGCCGTACTCTTGTTGTAAAACACCTTCTCGCATTTATTCCCCGCGTAGCAAGTGTTGCCATTTGCAAATTGGAAGCGTAGCACGGTGCATTTATTTGTGCAACCGTGGCATTGCAACTCTTTTGTGTTGATGGTGGCGGGGTTAGGGAGGGCTTCGGTGCCTGTGAATTGCGTTTGCTTGGGTCGGATGGCGTGCATCCGTTGAGCGTAGAGGGCGGCTCCCAGCGCTCCCATCAGTTCGGGATAGTCGGTGGAACTTACTGATTTGCCGGACAATAGCTCCAATGCGCGATAGACGGCATCGTTGCGGAATGTGCCGCCTTGCACCACAATGTGGTCGCCCAACGCATTTAAGTTGTTTATTTTCAATACTTTGAAAAGGCAATTTTTGACAACGGAATACGCCAGACCTGCTGCAATATCGCCCGGTGCAGCATTCTCGCGCAAGGATTGCTTCACTTTGGAGTTCATAAAAACGGTGCAGCGCGTGCCCAAATCGCTCGGATAAAGTGCCAAACAAGCAGCGCGCGTAAATTCGGCAATCTGCATATTGAGGTTGGCGGCGAAATTTTGCAGAAACGACCCGCAGCCCGATGAACACGCCTCGTTCAGCTCAATGTTGGAAATCACGCCCTGACGGGTGAAAATCGACTTCATGTCCTGCCCGCCGATGTCCAGCACAAACGACACATCGGGGTCAACATATTGCGCACCGGAGAGATGCGCCATCGTTTCCACTATGCCGTAGTCGAGGTTCAGTGCAGATTTAATCAAGTCTTCGCCGTAACCGGTTGCTGCAGAGGAGATAAAGCGGAACGTCACGTTTTTTTCCTGCGCCTCCTTGTAGAATTGTGTCAAGCCTTCGACCACTTTTTTCAGCGGGTTGCCCTCATTGCCGGCGTAATAATTGAACACGATGTTGGTGTGTTCGTCCATGATGAGGATTTTGGTGGTTGTGGAGCCGGAGTCAATGCCCAGAAAGCAGTTTAGGGACTGCCCTTGCTGCAATTCCACGCGCTTTAAGTGTTTGATATTGCGATTTTTCTGCCAATCGGCATAGGCTGCTTCGCTCTCAAACAGCGGCGGAAGGGTGTCTTTTCGCACTTGTGTGTTGGCGGTTGCCAACTGACTTATCAGTTCAGGAATGTCTTTAACTACTTGCTGTTCGGGATGATAGAGTGCCGTGCCCCAGGCGGGGAAAAATTCGCTGTTTTCGGGCGGCGCAAATTCTTTCTCGTCAAAATTCAAAATTTGCGCGAAAGCCTTGCGCAATGCCGACAGGAAAGTCAAAGGACCACCTACGCACACAATTTCGGGAGCCACAGTGCAACCCCGCGACAAGGCGGTAATACTCTGCAAAGCAACAGTATAGAGAATCGACATCGCCACATCGGCAACCGGCACATTGCGAGCAATCAGGTTTTGCACGTCCGTTTTGGCAAACACACCGCAACGCGAAGCCACAGGATAAATCTTTTCGTATTCCAAGGCTTTTTTGCCCAATTCTTCAACGCTAATGTGCATCAAATCAGCCATTTGGTCGATAAAAGCACCCGTTCCTCCGGCGCAACTGCCGTTCATGCGAATATCCGGTTGCTTATCGGATTCAAAAAACACCATTTTGGCGTCTTCACCCCCTAAGTCTATCATTGTGTGGGTATTAGGATGCTCCTTTTTAATCACCTCAATGGCGGCAACCACCTCCTGCGTGAACGGGATACCGATGCGCTCCGTGATGCCCATCCCCGCCGAGCCGGTGATGCCAACTGTAAACTGTCTGTCGGGAAATTTTTGCACAATCGTGTGCAATTCCTCCGTCATCACCTTGCTCACGTTGGCTTTATGGCGACGATACAACCTATAAATCACTTCAGAGTTTTCGTCTAAGATGATGATTTTAAAAGTAGTAGAGCCAATGTCTATCCCAATTCGATATATATCTTTTGTGTTCATAACTTATTGTCTTTATTATTTATCTTACCACGAAGGTACTCTTTTTGTTTTTATTGAAGTTTACATGGTTTCAATGCATCCAAAACAAACCGAATCACATATTTCTCATGCCGCTTGATAATTGCCTTATATTCAGCACTTGACACGCCCGATACTTTGACGGCAAATTTGTTAAACATGAACGGAAACACGCACAACGACAACACATTTATTCCAAAATCCACCGTGGGCGTTTCCCTGATGGTTCCTTTTTTTCGTTCTTCCTCCAAACGAGCGGAAAGTTTGTCCAATACCTGTTTAGGCTTACGCATTTTTATTATTGTTACCAAACTTTCGGGATTGTGATTCATCTCGTTGAGGATGAAAAGCGGGATTTGAGGGTATTCTGCCAGCACCTCGTAGTAGGAATGTATCCACGCCTCCACCATCTCAAAAATAGGCATTTCTGACTGCAATATCCGAAAAACACGCTGCACAAGCACATCAAACGCCTCCTCAAAAATAATTTCAAACAGGTGATACTTCGACTGAAAATAGTAATTGATATGCGCAATATTCGTGTCCGAAGCCGCCGCAATGTCGCGCACACTCGCGCCGTTATACCCATTCGAGATAAATAACTCGCGAGCTGCGGTCAAAATCCGCTCTTTTACATCCGTAGTATCTGAATTGTACATTGTATATCTCTTGAAATTAGGTGCAAAGTTAAACAATCGTTTAAACATACACAAGTGTTTTGAGGTTAAATAAAGTTAAATAGCCTCCAAACACGACTATAATTCACTATTTCGGTCAATAATTTCAGTCAAAGAACCAATCATATACAATGGTACAGCAAGTCCTTTTTCATTGCTGAATTTTTTCTGTGACGTTTTAACAAAATGATTGGGGTGAAACGTTTCCAGATATTTATCCAAACTCTTTAACTTGAATTTCTTTCCAGCCTTGACTTCTATCGGAATGGTTTCGCCGTCATATTGGACGATAAACTCGATTTCGGCTGTGCTTTTCCCGTTAGCCCAATAATAAATTGGCATTTTGTCGTTGGTTGCAAGCAGTTCCTGCAACACAAACTGCTCGGCAAGCATACCCTTGTAGTGGCTGAATAAGCCGTTTTCGGGGTCAAGATAGGATTTGGCATCCAAACCGGTCTGAGCCGACAGCAGTCCAATGTCGGACATATATATCTTGAACAAATCAGGCTCTTCGTATACCTTTAATGGGATGTTCGGAAGGCTCACACAATTTATAATGTGGATAAGCCGCGTGTCTTTCAGCCATTGCAGCGCATCGGCATAATCACGCCCCCTTGAGCCTTTTTTCATCTCTGAATACAAAAAGCGTTTGTTTTCTTTGCCAAGTTGCAAAGGGACACTATTCCAAATGTTGCGAACCTCGACAATATCGCTTTTGGGAACATGCCTTGCAAAGTCCCCGTAATAGGCATCCAGCAAAAGATTTTGGGTGTTGCGCACTTCGGCAAAACTTTTTGTTTCTGCGTATTTTTTCACTGCTTCGGGCATGCCGCCTACATAAAAATACTGTTGCAGCAACGATATTAACTCATCATGAAATATGCCGATTGATTTCCAATTCAGTTTTTTGACGATGTCGATATATTTTGGCTCTATCGCCTCAAGAAATTCCAAAAACGTCATCGGATGAATGGTGATTGAATCATACTGACCGACCGGAACGCCTGTGCCGGTGAGCGACATCACGCCCAGAAAACTCCCTGCCGCCATAATATGATATTCGGGGGCGGTTTCATTAAATGATTTCAAAGCAGAAAATGCCGCAGGGCATTCCTGAACTTCGTCAAATATAATCAGGGTGTCGCCGGAAGATATTGTCATACCTGCCTCAATAGACAATTCCTGAATGATTCGGGCAACATTTATGTCACCCTGAAAAATGTTTTGCAGCCGTTCATTTTTGTCAAAGTAAAAATAAGCAACCTGCTTGTAACTGTTTTGCCCAAATTCCCGCATCAGCCAAGTTTTACCAACCTGCCGCATACCGTAAATGACCAACGGCTTACGATTGGCAGAGTTTTTCCAACCTTCTAATTTGGGTGTCGCATGGCGAAAAATTCCCATATTTGTATTTTTTAATTTGTTTGTAACTATCTAATAATGAACATTTATCACCTAATTCTTAGAAATTGCGTGTTGCTTTGACACCTAATTCTTAGGAATTGCGTGTTGCTTTGACACCTAATTCATCGGAATTATGTATTACTTTTACACCTAATTCTTTGGAATCATGTGTTGCTTTTACACCTAATTCTTTGGAATCATGTGTTGCTTTGACACCTGATTCTTTGGAATCATGTGTTGCTTTGACACCTAATTCTTTGGAATTATGTGTTGTTTATACACTTAATTCATAGAAATTACGTGTCTATTCAACACCCAATTCTTCGGAATTATGTGTGGCTTTCACACTTAATTCTTCGGAATTATGTGTTGCTTTAACACCTAATTCTTCGGAATTATGTGTTGCTTTAACACCTAATTCTTCGGAATTATGTGTGGCTTTCGCACTTAATTCTTAGAAATTAGGTCTGATTTCAACACCTAATTCCTGATTATTAGGTATGATTTCTACACCTAATTCCGAATTTGCTAATTTCGGCTGCAAATGTACAAAAAAATAGTTAAACAAGGATGGTTTGGAAAAAAAAAATTAGCCCCACTCATCCACAATTCAAAAATAATGCTTACCTTTGTCGCACCCAACTCCATTACATCTATCGGCGACTACGCTTTTTACCAATGCAGTGGACTAACGAGCATAGATATACTCAACTCCACTGCCTCTGTCGGCGACTATGCGTTTTACGGTTGCAGAGGGATAACTAACATCAACTTTAGTTTGGTAGATGAGTGCTATTTGATAAAAACCAAACTATCCTTATTTTGTGTGCCGCAAGCAAACAAAGCGCATACATACCGAGCAGCGTTACTACTATCCGCGACTATGCCTTTCAAAATTGCACGGGTTTGACCAGTATATATAATCTGAAACCTGCACCGTAAGCCATTAGTAGCGGTGCCGAAATCAAAGTGTACAACCTGAAAGGCGAATTGCTGCAAACGACCAGCGAAAGCCGCGTTGATTTGTCAGGCTATCCTAACGGTGTTTATCTGTTGAAGATAGGTGGGCAGACTTTGAAAGTGGTGAAGAAATAATCTGAACTGTGATTTTAAGATGATTTTATTGATTTCTATGATTCAAAACAATCATACAAATCAATAAAATCATACTAAAATCAAAGTTCAGACAAAATTGCAGTAGAGACGTGGCGCGCCACGTCTGTACAGACAAAAGGATTGGCAGGATTTTTTGATAATCCTGTCAATCCTTTAATCCTGAAAATCCTGATTCAGACAAAATTTTAACATGCAGAAAAAGTTAGTAAAAATTTTTTCTCACATTTCAAAAATATTGCGTACCTTTGTCGGCTGTTATGAAGACGAAAGAACAGTTTGAGTGTGTGATTGGCATTTGCCGCAATCTGTTTGAGAAAAAACTCAAGGATTATGGTGCCTCGTGGCGTATTATGCGCCCGCAATCTATTACTGACCAACTGTTTATCAAGGCTAAGCGCATTCGCAACATTGAAACGAAAGGGGTTGCTAAAGTGGATGAAGGGGTTGAGGAGGAGTTTATTGCGATTGTTAATTATGGTGTTATTGGTTTGATACAGTTGGAGTTGGGTTTTGCGGATGAAATTGATATTTCAAAAGAGGAGGCTATTGTGTTGTATGACAAGCATATAACGGCAACTAAGGAGTTGATGTACGCCAAAAATCACGATTATGATGAGGCGTGGCGGGGGATGCGGGTGAGTTCCTATACCGATTTTATCCTCACCAAAATCAATCGCACGAAGGAGATTGAGGCGCACGATGGCAAGACGGAGGCTTCGGAAGGCATTGACGCCAACTATATGGATATGATTAATTACGCATTATTTGCACTAATAAAATTGGAATATGGAAAAGACAACTAAAATGTTGCTGTTGAAAATTGCAGTGGAAACGTGTCGGGTGGTTCTCGGCATCACGTTCGCCTTTTCGGGCTTTGTGAAGGCAGTTGACCCGCTGGGAACGGCTTACAAAATCAACGAGTATCTTGAATCATTGCAGATGACTTACTTGAATTTTTTGAGCCTGCCCGTTTCCGTCACACTGTCCGTTTTAGAGTGTTCCTTGGGCATCATCGTTTTGTTGGGCATTTGGCGAAAATTAGCTACATGGCTAATTTTGATAATGATGTTATGCCTTATGACACCGCTGTCGATGTATTTGCTGATGGAAAATCCTATCCAGGATTGCGGTTGTTTTGGCGATGCGTTGGTGATAACAAATCTGCAAACATTCATCAAAAATATCATCCTGTCGATTTGTGCCCTGTTCCTTTGGTCATACAGTAAACGAATGACACCGCTCATAGACCTGAGACGGCGCACTGTGACAGCAATTGGCGTAGTTGTTGTAGTTTTCGGTTTTGCCATCTATAATCTTATATATCTGCCGGTTATAGATTTTCGCCCCTATAAAATCGGCAACAATATAAAGGAGATGCTCACTATTCCGCCTGATGCGCCCCGTGATGAATTTGAAACGACATTGATTTATGCCAAAGACGGCGAAATACAAAAATTTTCAATGGAAAATTACCCGAAAGAAGGCAGTGGTTGGGAATTTGTGGATACCGAAGTGACGTTGCTGAAAAAAGGCTACGAGGCTCCTGTTCACGATTTCACCATCACAACGGCGCAGGGCGAAGATATTACGCAGGAAGTGCTTGATTACAAAGGTTATACATTTTTGCTGATTGCCCATAAGGTGGAAAATGCAAGTGTGTCGTACGCCGCCCAATTGAATGAAATAGCGGATTATGCCGCTAAAAACGGGCATCATTTCTTGGGGCTGGCGGCTTCTGTGCCGGAGCAAATCGCCGCTTGGAGTAGCCTAACACATGCGGCTTACCAATTTTGCACGATGGACGATGCCACTTTGCGGACGATTGTGCGCTCCAATCCGGGCTTGGTACTGCTACACAATGCCACGATTGTAGGTAAGTGGTCGCGAAACAATCTGCCGAGTGAAAATAAGTTGAATGAAATAATAAATAATAATTAAATAAAATGAGAAAAAACATTGTAGCAGGGAATTGGAAGATGAACAAAAACCTGCAAGAGGGGTTGGATTTGGTGAAAGAGCTGCAAAGTGCCGTTTTTGGCAAAACGCTGAAATGCGATGTGGTGGTTTGTACGCCATTTGTCCACTTGGCATCCGTCAGCGGCTTGATTGACAAAAACAAAGTGAAATTGGGTGCACAAAATTGTGCCGACAAGGTTTCAGGTGCCTACACGGGCGAAGTGTCTGCCGAAATGCTGGCTTCTACGGGCGCACAGTATGTGATTTTGGGGCACTCCGAACGCCGCGCCTACTATGGCGAAACAAGTGTCACGTTGAGCGAAAAAGTGAAATTGGCGTTGGCAAACAAGCTGACCCCCATTTTCTGCATCGGCGAAGTGTTGGCAGAACGCGAAGCAGGCAAACAAAACACGGTGGTGAAAACGCAAATCGAGGAAGCGTTGTTTGACCTCTCCGCAGACGATTTTGGCAAAATTGTGTTGGCGTACGAACCCGTCTGGGCAATCGGAACCGGCAAAACGGCAACTTCGGCACAGGCGCAGGAAATTCACGCCCACATCCGCCAAACAGTGGCAGCAAAATACGGTCAAACCGTAGCCGACAACACCTCAATCCTCTACGGAGGCAGTTGCAACGCAGGAAATGCCAAAGAATTGTTCGCCAACCCCGACGTGGACGGCGGCTTGATTGGCGGTGCCGCGCTGAAATTGGACACGTTCATGCCGATTGTGGAAGCGTTTTAATTCTTCCATAGGTTATGCAAAAGTCTTTTTTCGCACTGTTTTTGTTGATGGTTTGCGCTTCCGGGCAGGCTCAGACCACCATTATTGAGTATTTGCAAGATACTGTTTCTTCTCCTGCTTCTGATGGGCGGATTCGTATTGAGGCGGCTTCGGCTATCAATGCGTTGGTGGGTCACGCGAAGGCTACTCCTGCCACTACTTTTGATACTAATGCAAATGCTAATTCGATTTTTGGTGGCGATGAGTCTGTTGTTGCGGATGCTAATGGTAATGTGGAGGTTTCGGGCTATCGGGTGCAGGTTTTCCTGGGCAAAAACTCACAGACGGCTCGCTCGGAGGCAGAAAATCGGCAAAGAAGTGTTCGGCAACAATTTCCGGGCATCGCCACCTATCTGACCTACAATGCCCCAAATTTCAAGGTGACGGTGGGCGATTTCTTGACGTATGACGAGGCTGAAGAGTTTAAAGAGAAGTTAGCCAAAGCATTTAGGTTTGGACGCGAGGCATTTATAGTGCCGGCAAAAATAAAATACCGTGTGCAAAGATAATAACAATTGTCATTGCGGGCTTGACCCGCAATCCCCTGAAAAGGATACGAATGTTGATCTACAGAGCGATGTAGAACAAGGGATTGCGGGTCAAGCCCGCAATGACGGACTTTTTGACAAAAATATGGATAAAATTGATGAATTAGCATTCCATTATTCGGAGATATTGAAACTGCTGGGCGAAGACCCCACGCGCGAAGGTTTGCAGAAAACACCAAAGCGCGTGGCAAAGTCGATGCTGTTTTTGACCCAAGGCTATCAGCAAAATCCGGACGAAATCCTGTCATCCGCCATTTTCATGGAGGATTACAAGCAAATGGTCATCGTGAAAGACATTGATTTTTATTCGATGTGTGAACACCATCTGTTGCCGTTTTTTGGGAAAGTGCACGTGGCATACATCCCCAATCACGCCATCACAGGGCTGAGCAAAATCCCGCGCATAGTAGAAGTTTTTGCCCGCCGCTTGCAAGTGCAGGAACGCATGACCACCCAAATCAAAGATTGCATCCAGCAGACACTCAACCCATTAGGCGTAATGGTAGTAATAGAAGCGCAACACCTCTGTATGCAAATGCGCGGCGTGGAAAAGCAAAATTCCATCACCACCACATCCGATTTTACAGGAGCTTTTGAGGCTGCCAAGACGCGGGAGGAGTTTATTGCGCTGATTAAGAGGTGAATCCTTTATCAGCCGTTATGAGTGTCAATCCAAAATGTGTAGCAAAAATAAGTCGTTATGCTTTTTTGCTTTTTTATGGCATCGTGCGAATACAAAGAAAATGAGGTTTCCCGCATTACTCAACGCAGCATTTTCCGATTTTCCACTTCTTGCAACACGCTCATTTGCTGAATGGCTATTTGATTTAATTTCATCAAACGTTCACTTTGCGCCAGCCCTTCATCAATGAGTACGGCATTGATATTTTCCATGTTCGAGAGGCAAATCAGCTCATTGATTGTGGCATAATCGCGCATATTGCCTTGCAAATCGGGATTGGCATCGCGCCATTGTTTGGCTGTAATGCCAAACATCGCCACATTAAGCACGTCGGCTTCGCTGGCATAAATAAAATTTATTTGCGGACCCGTGAGTTCCTGTGGTATAAGATGTTGAGCAATAGCATGTGTATGAATGTGGTAGTTGATTTTGGACAGTTCGCGCTTTGCCGACCAGCCCAATGCCTTTTGTTCGTCTTCTTTGAGACGTTGAAATTCTTTGAGCAAGTACAACTTGAATTGTGGCGATACCCATGAAGCAAATTCAAACGCGATGTCTTTATGTGCATAAGTCCCGCCATAACGCCCAGCCTTAGCAATTATGCCAATAGAGTTCGTCCTTTCTATCCATTGTTTTACCGAAAGAATAAAGCGATTGAGTCCTGCTGCACTTTTAATTCCCCCGAATTCGGGGGAATTAAAATATGGATTGTACATTTCTTCCCACATCCCAATAAATTCGATAGTGTTTTTGTTTCGCAACCATTTTTCAATGAGGGCCAACCCATTGTCAATGTTACGAACCATGTCGGTCAAAGAGATATAATCTCTTTCCTCTACAGAAATAATGGTTATTTCCGTGTCGTGTACTGTTATTTTTGCCATAACGTTTTTATTTTATTAAAATTTTACGGCGCAAAGGTAAACATTTTTATTTGATTTAGCAAAATATTTTAATATATATATATTTATTTTTACAATAAATTTGCAATGATTATTGCATGCAACAGTCCATACCATTGCCATAGCACAATATTCTCTTTGATAACATATTGAAGTGTGTTACCCGGCAAACACTCAAGCTATTAGACGTAATGGTAGTCATCGAAGCACAACACCTCTGTATGCAAATGCGCGGCGTGGAAAAGCAAAATTCCATCACCACCACATCCGATTTTACAGGAGCTTTTGAGGCTGCGAAGACGCTGGAGGAGTTTATTGCGCTGATTAAGAGGTGAATTATTTATCAGCCGTTATGAGTGTTACATCCGTCCTTTAAGCGGATATTAAATAAAAAACTTATTTCCTTACTCTAATTCGGCTTCGTAAGTGTCTTGCCCCGTTTTTGAAAGGGTGTCTGGCTCCCTTACCGAATCTCACAGTGTTCGGTGGCTCTGTCCTTACTTTCTTATTTGGTGTCGGTGTTCAGGCAGTTTTTCCGACTTTGGGTGGTCAGCCCGATTTTTTGACCGCTTTACTTTTTGTTTTTATGTTGAACTTTACGGTAGTGTGCGGACACAACGACCTCTGTAAGTGCTGCTACTATTAACAAGGTTTTGAGTTCCATTAGAAAAAGACTGTCCCCAAGATGCATTAGAATATGATTCAGATGTCCAATACCAATCTGTTGTGAATCCACCTATCGTATTCTTTTCACTATACATCGTTGCTAATTCGTCCTTTGTGGGCAGCCTCCAATCAGTATATCCTGCAACTATGGAATTTTCGCACAAGCTATTTATGCTACTCCAGTTATTCGTTCCAATATCTGTCTTTTGTATCATTAGTCCTGCTGCGATTAATGATACAGGATTATCATTCGTGGGATTTTCCGGCACAATTCCATCTATTGTAGTAAATTCTACCGTATTGCCGTAAAATGTTTTAGTAAACTTATCAGCACTACCAAAGGATGATGGGTATTCGCTATATAGATAAGATAAAGTTGCAAAAGCCCGCACATAATGCTTCGTGTTTGGCTTCAAATTTTCGGCGGCGGCCTTAAAATTACCTCTTGTCTTTCCGGCGGATAATTCCTTTGGATTGGTAAAAGCAGCATTTTCACTTATCTCAAACCCCGTAGATTGAACTTCACAGTTTGTTTCGCTACTTTCGTGAAGAATTTCCAAACTGCCGCTCAGTATTGACGAAGTGGCTGCTATTTCCGTTGCATCAAAGGTGTTTACACGACCTTCCATATAATACTCTTCGCTATCGCACCCACAAAGTGCAACAGTCACTAAAATCAATGCAATTGTTTTTTTCATTATAATTTTCCTCCTATTCCAATAGTTATACCAATTAGTGGTTGCAGGGATTTCATAAAGGCATCGTAGCCTACGCCTGCGCTGAAAGATATGAGCGGGAGTGTCCCCCTGTCATCAGGAACCCAATCATACCCTAATGCCATTTTTATCCCATCATTCTGTCGGTAGCCATTTGTGCCCCAGCGTCCATCGCTTTCATTAAATTCGGTTCCCTTTTTCAAACCAAAAGTGCCGTAACCGCCCGATAAGAACAAGCCTTTGTAAGGGTAAACTCTGAATCCTAAATCATACCCCCATTCTGAAAAGTCCAAACTACCAATGTCTAATCCCGCTGAAGCTTTAAATCCAACACCAAATATGCCGCCAAAACGACCCGAAATTCCCATCCCCCAATATGCAGGGTAGTTCAAATCAATCATATCCCAAAACAGATAGCTGTTGCCTTTGAAAAGATTTGCTGTGCTGATTTGTCTCCTCTGTTTTTTCTGTTCCTTTGCTACTAATTTGTGGTATGCCTCTTTTTTTTCAGCAAAATACTGTTTTTGGCAAATATCTCCTCCATCATCGGCATCTTCAAAACGCGGTGATTGTGCTGCACTACGAGCCATTTGCAATAAAACATACGCCATAAAACGCCCACTGGACAGCTTTACAAGTTCTTCGCAGTAAATTTTTAAAGCCAATCCGTTTGTAGATTGAAATTGCATAAAAGCGTTCACGCCTTTTGCTTCAATTTCCGACAAAGTTTGTGCTTCTCCACTCGTCGACGATGTCAACCCGTTTTCCTGCATCCCTTTTATATAGGCGTCAGTAAATGCTTTTTTAAGCGCATTTTCAGCAGTCATTTCACTTCCGGAACCTCTTGAAAAGAAGAAGTTATAGCCACGTGCACTCGGCGGACTATCCATCCATGCCGGTTTGGGCGGTTCTTGTGAAAATAGCGATGGAATGGCAACCATCATCATACATGCCATTAATAACTTTTTTTTCATTCTATTTCTTCTTTATTTGTGTAACAATTAAAAATATTGTACTTGGGCGTTTTGCCCGCACTGTTGGACACCTGACACAACAGATAAACTCTGTAGCCTACTTTAGTGACCAATTTTTCAGTGTATTGACACGCCACGTTTACCGGAATATTCACTTCGCTTGACATCTCAATGAGCGCAGATTCATCCTCTGCACCAAGCAATTTTTGCATATCCACCGGAAAATCGGCGGCAATAGCACTTTCACACACCACTTTGGCGAGTGCTTTGATGTACGCTTTGTCTTCAGTATCTGCGGTAGCCTGCCCAACGCGATAATAATAGGTTTCGCTTTTCGGTGGACGTTGTTTTATCCAATCAGGCATCTGTGCATACACATTAACGCCGGCAAAGAACAAAAACAGGGCATAATAAAACTTTGTCTTCATGTTTTTTTTGATTTGATATCCCTCTGCCCCTATCGCCAAAATAGTGAATAAGGGCAGAGGAAAATTTTATTATTGTTGCTGTAATTGCTGCAATTGTTCGCGCTTTTGCTCATCTACTGCCGCTTGCTTAGCCAATTGGGCATCCATGCTTTCAAACAATTTCGCTTTATCGTATTTCACCTTCATCACATCCAGTTCTTTTGAAACCTCGTCTTTGTAGGTACCAATGGGGATACGAGTAGCCACATACACTTTGTAAGCACCTCGCTTGGTTTTCATCTGTTTTTGACAAACGGTGCTACTGTACTTGTCCACCACTTTTTCGGTGGCAACTTGTACCCCCCTCGACAGGTCGCTTTGCCTTGCCTGATTGCCATCTGGGGTGTTGGTTTTGTTGCCATAATCTTGGAGTATGTTCTTAACCACTCCAACAAATTTCTGTGACAGGTTGGCAATAGCAGCTGTTGTGGCTTCAGCTACAGCCTCTTGTTGGTCAACAAGATGTTCACCAATACCCATACCGCCCATCCACTCTCCGATTTTGTCCAAAGCCTCATCTTGGCAAGGCACTAAAATCATTTGCGCACCATCCTCAATGTTTTCTTCGAGTGCAGCCACCTTATCTGCTATTCGTTCCTCTCGTTGCCTTTTTCGCTTGGCAGCATCCAACTTTGCTCTCGCCTCTTCAAGCCGAGCCTCTTTCTCAATTCGCGCCACCTCATCGTCCTCAGTAGTTACCTGAGGAACCGGTGGTGCACTCTGCTGTGGTACAGGCACTTGTGCCACCACTTTACTACTTCCGCAGCCCGTCATCATCACGCCCGCGAATGCTGCCGTAGCAGCAAAAATCATAACTTTGTTCATCTTTCTAAAAATTTAATTTATTATTATTAATTGTTTTTTAAACTTCACTTTTGCACATAAAAATTGAGCGAACTTAATTGTCCGCTCTTGAGGTTGTAGGAAGTTAACCGTTAATGCAAATAAGTAAGTTCGCATCCCTGCGAACGTTTTTACTTATCCCTGCATTAACTCCTTTGAAACTTCCTACATTTCAAGAGCAAGAATAGATAAACGCTATCTTCAATATGTCCTACAGTGTGCCTATTGGCACATTATGTCCTTTTTATGTCTTCATAATTCTATTTTTTATTGAATTTTCGGCGGCAAAGGTAAGTGTTATTTTTGAAATAATGCTATAAAAAGTGAAATTTTAACATATTTAACATAAAAAAATGCCGATTTTGTCATTTGTGTATTGAGGAAGGACAACGGTTGACTAAACAAATGGTGTCAAATTGAGGCAAGCCCTACATTGTTGGTTTGAGTAGGGAACAAGTTAAAATTATTTCAAGTCAAAATCGCAATTGTCAATTAAGATGTCTTTTGCATGGTTGCCCATACGGTACAGATATACTTGAATGCCCTCTTTTCTGACGAACTTTATTGGTGCGACAAAATCAGAATCACCGGCAATCAACACCAATTTATCGACAGTATGTTTCATTGCCATCCAAGCCATATCTAAACCAACTTTCATGTCCACACTTTTTTGTCGAAAGTCAGGTTTCCAATGACCTGGTTTATGCAGGTCTTGTTTCCAACCGGTAAAAGACAATTCGCCTTTCCTTACAGCAAATTTATCTTCCTTGATGATGTTTGCCAAGAATTTCGTTTTTGCACGATATGCGGATGTTTTCGCCAGAAGAAGCCACCATCAATCAAAATAGAAACTTTTGTAATCATAGAGTTAATAATTTTATTTGTTGAACAATTAAGCCACTCCCATTTGAGAGTGGCTCAAAGACCGACCTATCGGCATCGGATAAATGTTGCCAGCCTACCGGCATCGGATTAAATTTTGATGTCTCATTTCTAAGACGCTGCAAAGGTACAACTTTATTTTTTATCTACCAAATGTTTTAGAAAAAAAACTTTCACGCAAACTGCAAATAGTGAATTATGCTATTATCAGTTTGCAAAATTACTTATTTATTTCTGAATGGCAAAATTTGGGCAAATCATATAAAAACTAATGCCGACCGGCTGAATCAAATGTAATGTGCTTGTTTTAAACTGAATATCAACGAAACTTAAAGCACTTTAAAAACAAAGCATAGCGAAACATCCGGATTAATGGGTGGTGGCGTAGGTTGCTTCAAAACGAAAAAACAACGCATGCCCGCACACCATCATTCGGCACATCCGGATGATTGCGGTAAGTGAGCCGTCGCACATAATCCACCCGAATCAGCCGAAAAATATTCTCAATCCCCAAAGTCAATTCCATATAAGGCACATCGCCCATAGAATAACTGGTAACTGGTAACTGGTAACTGCTAACTGACCTCCCGTACCAGCCTTGCAACCCCACAACTTCGCGCAGTCGCAGTTGGTTGAGCAGCGGGATGCGGTTGAACAGGGTGCCGTTGAGGTGGTATTGCACATCCCACGACACGAAGCGGTCATTGATAAATTCCATCGGGTCCATCAGCGAAAACGCCTCTGTTTTAAGGATATACGACAGATTGGTGTTGGGAATAAACAGCAACGGATAGGGCACATCCCCCCATATCCCCCCTACCCTGCCGCGCATATCCAAAAAGCCGAACGGCGACAGCCAAAGACGTTTGCGAACACTCAACTCCGTGCGATCATACTTAAAATCGCCCCCCAAAACATCCTTAAACGCCGTAGTATGAGTAAGTTCAATCACAGGAGCATCCATAGTAATAGCATAACGCCGATTGCGCGACTGATAAAACTTCTCCCCACGCGCCCAACGCAACCGAAACTCCAATTCAGCACTCCGATAATGCGCCATTGGTGATTGGTAATTGATAATTGGTAACTGGTAACTGATAACTGGTAACTGACTTGTTGCCCATTCCGTCAGATGCCGCGCCTTGATGCCATAACTCCAGCCGTTGTAGTGCTCGCGAAAATAGGAAAACTCTGCTGTTTGCATATAAGTCAGCAACTTGTCGGGTTTGCGTTTGATAAATGCTGCAAACATATTGTCGTAAGTGGCATTCGCGGCATGTTGCCCCAGCGGGTTCACATCGTATTTATATTCCGCTCGGAGGTAGTGATATGGGTATTCCAAACGGTAGCGTTTCTTCTTTTCAAAGTCGTACTCCAGCAGCAGATTGCCCTTAATCTTCTTATCATCAAGCCCGTAAGCCAGATAGCCGTTGGCAAACAGTTGGCGACTGAGATTGACCCTTGTGGTGCCGCCGAGCCGCACGCGCAAACCTTCCAACTCGTTGGTGCTGACCAAAGTATGCAGCGGACCCGTTTCAAAGTATGCCGAATCGCCCACAATGGGGATATAGCCGTTCACAAGCACATCTACGGCGTATAAAAGGAAATAAAACAGCGGCTTGGTGCGCATTTTTGCCATCAGGGCTTTGGCGGTCGGACCTCCGGTTTTGGTTTCGTCCGACCGCTTTTCGTTCCAAAACGCCTCCGGCTGAGCATGTGCATCGGCGCGCTCAATGATGGGGGCTTTTTCTTTAAAAATTGTCCGGTCGGCGGGCGGTTCAAACGAGTGATTGCGCCGCTCAACTATCTGTCGGGCATAAATGCCTTTGCTGTTTTTCAAAATGTTGAAATCCACCACGACCGTGTTTTTCGTCAGCAGGCGTGTGCTGTCGGGCGTTCGAGCGTATTCCTGCGTAACGGTCAGACTATTGACCATGTTCAAATTAATGTGATATGGCGTAGTGAAAGAGGCTTTTTGTATGAAATAGGTCGAGTCGGCGGTAACGTACAGATGCCCCGTGAAACTGAACGATTCGGAGTTGAACGGCGCAAAACCCACATCCACACACCGCACATTGTTCACCACAACCGTATCTAAGAGGTAATATTTGTAATACGCAGGTCCAAAAGTCGCCAACGGGCTTACAAATCGCTGCAAAAGCAACGGCACATTGTCCTGAAAGAGGTCAATTTCATGAAACGTTTCCCCCAGAAATTTGGAGATGCTTTCTTCCGAAAACATGTCGGTAACACCCTCCGTCTTCACCGCCTCCACCACCCGCTTTTCGGACTGCGGCAACTTCCGATGATAAATTTGCTCCACCCGCTCCTCACTGTAAAGCGGCATAACAGACCGCCCCGCAACGCTCACCGTGTCGATAAAATCAGTCAAAAAGTCAGCCTGCCGAAACAGCCAATTGCTCTGCGCCTCCTCAGCCGTGAAATTGTCGCGGGCAAACGTCCGCTGCTCGTAACTTTCGTAACTGTAAAAATCGTGCTCACGCGGATTGTGCATCTGCCGCCGCTTGATAACTTCCTCGATGAAAGCCACTGCCGGATTGCCTTTTTGGGTGTATTTCTCCTTTGTTTTGCGCACAGTTACAGTGTCGAGCTGGCGGTCGGCGGTGTTCCATTGGGGGGTGGAGGGTGAAAGGTTGAGGGTGGAGGGTTGGGGGGTGGCGGGTTGGGTGCTGCCAAAGAGTAGCACAAACAGGATAATATATAGGAGGCTACGAGTCAAGCCTGCAATGATAAATTGGCGCATTATTTTTGTTGCATTTTTTTAGGGTGCAAAAGTACAAAAAAAAGTGATGGTTACAAATGGGTGCGGATTGTTTTCGCAAACCATTTCAAGAAAGCACTTGTTGTGAAAGGTATTTAGATATATTTGTTTCTCAATGCAAGTATGACAGGGAAATTACTTACCTGCTCGGCGAATTGTAACGCTTTAACAATGGCTCCATCCGTTATGTTCAACTCGTGAGGGTAGCGCGGTTGTACGCCGAAAGCTGTAAGAAACGCTACTGCAGATTCCAATGCTTGAAATGTGGAATCAAATGCTGTACACATCCTACATAATGTGATGAGGTCGTGCGTTTTGGGAGGTGTCTCGCCATGCGAAAACAAAAATGCTTTCAAATATTTTTCTGCCGACTGTTGGCAGTGAAAGCCAATGATTTCCTTATGTTGCGGACGCATTTGTTTTAATAATAATGCGCTATCAATGTCCATATTGGCTAAATACAGCCAATCGTGCAATTCGTCTTTATCCATATATTTTTATTCCTTGATTAGCAATTATATTTTCAAGCGTTGAACTTTGCTTGCGTTTTTCAAAATAGGCATGTTTCCCAATAAGCAGGTCTATCGGCTTTCTTTGCTTGTAGAAAAGGGCATAACGTATTTGTGCATTCAACTCAAGCGTGTCGGCAACACTGTCGGGCACTACTGCATAAATATCTATATCGCTGTCGGCGTTGGGGGTGCCGTAGGCATACGAGCCAAAAAGATAAATGGCGACCGGATTTACCGCCGCAGTAACTGCCTCGGTAATCAATGTCAGGTCGTTAGAAATTTCCTCTTTCATATTGTTGAATTTTTCATGTTGCAAAGGTACGATATTATTTGACACCACCAAGTATTTTTGCCTAAATCTTTTTCCGATGCTTAAAACCCCAGCAACAGCCCGATGCCATACGGGTGTATGTCGGGTCCTTTTTCGAGGGGCGACAGTGGTTGGTAGTAGCCAAAAACGGCGAGATGACCTATTCCTATGCGCCCTGAAAGGCGATAATTCAACGGCAATACACTCAACTCAGTGCCTGTGAAAGTTTCCGTCACTTTGCCTTTTGTTTCTGCTTCGGATGCGTATTTTATCATGCCCTCAACGCCGCCATTGATGAAAAAGGTTTTGCTGCCCAAGCGGGTTTGATATTCCATCATCACGGGGATGGTTATGTAATACGCCACAAATTTACTGTATTTGTAGGCTTCAACGGTGGGGTCAAACACAAAATCTGTTCTGTTGCCAACAGGTTTCAGTCCGACATTTCCTTTGTGTCTTGTGCCGACACTACTGCGGAAAATCCTAATCCACAGGCAAATACCAATCAATTTTTCATACTTTATAATTTTATTTGTTTTGTTGTTCACCTTTAATTTAATTGTCATCTAAAAATAAATTCAACGCATCAATCTGAGAAGAATAGACCGCATCGTTTTCAGCAGAAAAATTCTCCAACGACCGCAACGCCTCCGCGCTCTCGAAAGACGCAGCACCTCCTGCACCACATCTTCGGCATCTTCCGACTGCCGCAAATATCGCACAGCCGTCCGAAAAAGCATTTGCCGAAGCGGAATAATATCAGATTTGAACCGTTCTAACTGCATATCTATATTGATGACGAACGAAAGTGGAAATTATAACATCAATACTTTTGATTAGGTATCATCCAAAAAATAAATTGCAAACAACAATGGCTGTTATCACACCGGCTAAATCTGCCAGCAGTGCGGCTCCAATCGTGTAGCGCGTGTTTTTGATGTGAACGGCTCCGTAATAGACGGCTACTACATAGAAAGTGGTGTCGGTGGAGCCTTGAAAAAGGCTTGCTAAGCGTCCTGTGAACGAATCTGCACCGAAGGTTTGCATCGCATCAAGCATCATGCCGCGCGAACCACTGCCGCTGAGAGGCTTCATCAGGGCTGTTGGGAAGGCATCTACCCAGTTGGTGGGCAATCCACAGACAGACACAATGGATGCCAGCCCATCGGTCAGAAAGTCCATCGCTCCCGAAGTGCGAAACAGGGCAACCCCCACCAACATGGCAATTAAATAAGGTATAATCATCACGGCGGTCTTAAAACCCTCTTTTGCGCCGTCAATAAAGGCATCATACACATTGATTTTTTTGCGCAATCCGGCAACCATAAAGGATATTATAACGCTGATTAACAAAAAGTTAGCAATCATAGAAGAGTACAGCGACACCGTTTCTTGCGGGAATGTTTGAACGCACCAAACAACAAAGGCTATCAGGGCGATAATGGCACCGAAAAATCCAAGCAACACCTTGTCTAACAACTTAATACGCTGTTTTAAGCAGACAAAAACAGTAGCGACCAGCGTGGCAACCGAAGTGGTAATCATCAACGGCACAAACACGTCTGCGGGATTGGCAGCACCCATTTGGGCACGATAGACCATGATGGTGACGGGGATAATGGTCAGCCCGGAGGCATTGAGCACGAGAAACATTATCATCGGATTGCTCGCGATGTCTTTTTTCGGGTTCAGTTCTTGCAACTGCTGCATGGCTTTCAACCCCATGGGCGTAGCGGCATTGTCCAAATTCAGCATATTGGCAGCCATATTCATAAAAATAGAGCCGGTTGCGGGATGCCCCTTGGGAATGTCGGGAAACAGGCGCGTGAAAACGGGAGCCGCCCCCCGCGCCAAAGCATCCACCACGCCGCCCCGTTCGCCAATTTTCATAAAGCCCAACCAGAGCGACAGCACCCCCGTCAAGCCCAGCGAAATCTCAAAACCGTTTTTAGCCGCCCCAAAAGTAGCATCCATCATCTCGGTAAACACACCCATATCGCCCGTAAAAATCATCTTACAGACCCCAATGACGAATGCAATCAAGAAAAAAGCGACCCAAATATAATTTAATGCCATAGCGGGCGCAAATTTACGATAAAAAATTGTATATCGTAAAAAAAAGCAGTACTTTTGCAGAAAAAATGAATATGATTGAACAGATTGAACAGATTGAACTGTTTGGAGTTGTTTTTGGCTTGATATACATCGGGTTGGAGGTGCGGCAGAAGTGGATGATGTGGGTGTTTGGCATTCTCAGTTCGCTGTGCTACATTGTTGTTTTTTACAATAATCAGTTGTATGCCGAAATGGGGCTTAATTTTTATTTTGTTGTGATGTCCTCTTATGGGTTTTATGCGTGGAAGTTGGCACCTCAAAAAGTGACTGACAAACTGAAATTCAGGTTTATAGACAAGCCTACTGCGCTCAAATTGACTGCGATTGGCGTGTTGATTTTTACATTGGTTGGTTGGCTTTTATCCGGCTTTTCCGATGAGATTTTTCCGCATCCCGGCTTGGCAGACACGTTTGTGATGACCCTCAGCATCCTTGCCACGTGGATGTCTGCCCGCAAAATGGTGGAATGTTGGTATTTGTGGATTGTGGCAGATGTGGTGGCGGTGGTGCTCTATTTCTCGCAAGAGCTATACCTCACCGACTTGCTGTATGTGGTGTACCTGATTTTGTCGGTTGTGGGGCTGATGCAATGGCGAAAGTCAATTGAAGGCACGTCATTGCGGGCTTGACCCGCAATCCCCTGAAAAGGAGTCGAATATTGGGCAACAGAGCAATGTAGAACATGGGATTGCGGGTCAAGCCCGCAATGACAGACTTTTAGACTTAAAATATGATAGAACTTTTGCAAAATTTTAAGACGGTCGTTTTGGCAAATGGGGCGTTTCCTGTACATGAAACTCCGCTGTCGTTTTTGCGCAATGCGGAGCGCGTGATTTGCTGCGATGGGGCAACGGAAAATCTGCTGGCGATGGGGATTGAGCCGGATTTTATCATTGGGGACATGGATAGTATTTCGGAAGATTTGAAATTGCGGTTTGAAAGCATCCTGATACATATTTCCGAACAGGAAACCAACGACTTGACGAAAGCGGTCAATTTTTGCTGCGCACACGATTGGGACAGCATTACGATACTCGGCGCAACGGGCAAACGCGACGACCACACAATTGGAAACATCTCATTATTAGCCAATTACGCAAGAGAAGCTGAAGTACAACTGCTCACCGATTACGGTGTGTTTCTGCCGCAATTGCAGCCAAAAGCTACGTATGAGAGCTATGCAGGGCAACATGTGTCGCTCTTTTCGCTGCATACGGACACACTTTTCACCACAAAAAATTTGGCATATCCATTAGAAAACCGCACCCTAACGGCATGGTGGCAAGGCTCCCTCAACGAAGCAACAGCAGATAATTTCACAATAGAGATGGATAAAGGAAAAGCATTGATTTTCAGAGAATACAAACAACTAATAACTCATAACTCATAACTCATAACTCGCAACATGCTAACCTTTCCTCATGCAAAAATAAATCTCGGCTTAAATATTGTCGCCAAGCGGGCTGACGGCTACCACGACATTGAAACGGTGTTTTACCCTATTCCGCTGTGCGATGCGTTGGAAATTGTGCCCGCAACACAGCCACACGGCACATTTACGCAAACCGGCATCCCTGTGGATGGCAACCCTGCCGCTAATTTGGTGATGCGTGCCTACAACTTGCTGAAAACGGATTTTGACCTGCCGGAATTAGATATTTATCTGCAAAAAAACATCCCGTTTGGGGCAGGATTGGGTGGCGGCTCGGCGGATGCGGCATGTATGTTGAAATTGCTGAATGATTATGCGGCATTAGGGCTAACTGTTTCGCAATTAGAGTATTATGCCCGTCAATTAGGTGCAGATTGTCCGTTTTTCATACAATCGCAGCCCGTATTTGCGGAGGGAATTGGCGATGTCTTTTCGCCGGTTGAGGTGTCGTTGCAAGGCTATCATTTGCTGCTGATAAAGCCCGACATTCACATATCAACGCGCGATGCATACGCACAAGTCAAAGTCTGCCGCCCCAAAACCTCTATCAAGGAAATTCTGAAATCGCCCATAGAAACATGGAAAAACCATTTGTACAACGATTTTGAAGTCGGCATAGAAGCAAAATTCCCGGAAATCCCCGCCATTAAGCAAATGTTATATGACAACGGTGCACTTTACGCAGCCATGTCAGGGTCCGGCTCCACCGTGTTTGGCATTTTCAGGGAAGAGCCATCGCTTTTTGACAAAAGGAGTGCACATTTTTGCATGAAAATGCAAAAATAACCATGCTTTTATATATAAAATCAGCAATTCAGCCTCAAAAAATAATCCATTGTTGTGTATCGGGTAGATGATGTCAATAGTTTCAATTCTGAAGACTACGGATATATTCTTTCATGTCTGTATCCAGATGCTCCCAGTCGGACGCCATTTGAAAAATGGTCATGCCGTCGCCGTTTTTTATGTGAATATCGGCACCCTGCTTCACCAATAATTTTACTAATGGGAGATTGTTTTTTCCTGCTGCATAATGTAGCGGAACGCAATCATAGTTGCCGTCAAAATTAGGCACTGCTTGTACGCTTGCCCCTGCTTTAATCAGGAGTTCCGCCATTTTGAGAGCCACCGCCTTGTCGTCATTCAGGCAGGCCATAGAAAGGAGAGTGGTGCCGCTTTCGCCATAAACCGTTTTTACGTCTTCGCCTTGTTGAATCAGATATTCCACAACTTTAGGTTTCCCGAACCAGACGGACACGCATAAAGCACCGTACTCAAATGTATCATCGCCCATACAACCGATTGTGCAAGCTCCCTTCTGCATCAATTCCTTCACTTTATCCAAATTTCCGTTGCGGCAAGCCAAGCCCAATGCGGTAAACTGATGGTCATCAATTGTTTTGATAAACTCATCGTGACATTCCTGAACATCTGCGGTGTTCGCACCGCCTTTTTTGTTGTTGCATCCGGCAAGCATCAGCAGGCTCGCGGCGGATAATAATAAAATTTTTGTTGTTTTCATTTTTATTTCAATTATTTATTTTTCAATTCTCCCCCAACTGAAAGTCAATCAACAGCCACTTGCCTTCGATGTTTTCGAAAGTGAGCACATAGATAAGACGGTCGCCATTATAAAAGTTATAGATATACCGGACGCCATAATATTCTTCAAAAGTACCGCGATAGGTGATGTTGCCAACTTCTATCTCTCCGTCAAGAACATGCCCCCAGCCTATCGAACACCAATCTTCCCGCTTTAAATCAACATCACTCGCATTGGAAGGCAATGGAAATTGAATGTGTGAAAGTTGATAGTCGCCTTTATTTATGAAAAATTTCTTTATGAAATCTTGAAAGTCGGGAGACCTGAATTGACGGTTAAGTGCTTCTTCACGAGCTATTAATTCTCCCTCAAGACCGCCGTAATTTTCATAAAAAAACACCCGCCAACCTTTCCTTTCTGCAAGAAACGCATCACACGCGTTATCCTTACCCGGATTTCCTGCCAAATCAATCCTGCCGCAAAGATTTTTAGGTAAAGCATTAAATATGGCATTGATAGCTTTTGCCGATAACTCATTGTTGCCGCAAGACAATGTTTTTAATTTGGGGCTTTTGCTCACATCCAAACCTGTGAGCTGATTGCCGCTACAATCCAGGTAAGTTAAATTTTCTGCTATTGCGGTAACAGTATGGGATTCGGACTTTTTATAGGTGTGCTTAATACTACGCTTGTTGCAAGGCGCAAATGTTTCGCTTGTGCCGTCTCCCCAATCTATGGTAAGACTTTGGGCAGTTATATTAGACGAAAATACCTTACCGGTAATGGTCATTGTGAACCCTTCTCGAGCATCATTGTTGCTTTTCTTTCCGCATCCGGCGAGCATCAACAGGCTCGCGGCGGATAATAGTAAAACGTAAACACTACTTACATGCGATTTCATTGTTTTATGTTTTTTAAAATTATTTTTTTACTCTTAAAAGCGAGGGCAAAAGTAGATAAAATTTTTGAAATATCTAAGTGAAAATTTGTTTTTTTCAGGGCACCTTAAATTTAACAAATCAACAGCGTATTTTTGTTCAAAAAATTGTACCTTTGCGCCCACTTATGGGTCAAATGCTGTATAAAATAGGATGTTATGTTGTTGTCGGCTTGTTGCTTGGTTGCGGGTGCTATGCTTGTGCCAGTATGGCGGCTCCTGAGGGGGGGGATTATGACTATGACCCGCCGCGATTTGTTGGGGCGGTGCCTGCGCAGGGGGGTATTCATGTGGATAAAAGAAAGATTTTGCTCACGTTTGACGAATATATTACTTTGGAAAAGCCCAACGAAAAAGTGATTATCACGCCCCCGCAACAAAAAATGCCTGTGACAAAGGCGTATGGCAAAAATATCAGCGTGGAATTGCGGGATTCGCTGATTCCTAATACGACTTATACATTCGATTTCACGGATGCCATTGCGGATAATAATGAGAAAAACCTTCTCAATGGCTTCACGTATGCTTTTTCGACCGGCGATGTGATTGATTCATTGGTGATTGCGGGGCGTGTTTTGAATGCGGAAGATTTGGAACCGATGCCCAACATCATGGTTGGGATTCACTCCAATTTGGAAGATTCGGCATTCACCCATCTACCGTTTCTGCGCACCTCGCAGACCAACGAAGCCGGATGGTTTTGGATACGCAACATAGCACCCGGCAGCTACCATCTTTTTGCACTCAGCGAACAAAATCGCAATTTTCGTCACGACCAACCGACCGAAGCCATTGCGTTTGACACCACTTTGATTGTGCCGTCATTTGAGCCTGCGATGCGTATAGACACGATTTGGCGCGACACGCTGACCATCGACACCATCAAAGAAGTGCATTTCACCCGTTTTACGCCCGATGATATGCTGTTGAGGCTATTCAAAAAAGAGGTTTCCAAGCAATATCTCGTGAAAACAGGTCGTCCGGTGGCTCACCAACTGACGATGGAATTTGGAGCACCCATTACGGAGCAGCCCGCCATTGTGGGCTTGACCGGCGATTCCCTCACAGATGAGCAACTACCCATAGAAACCGTTGTGGAGTATTCGCCTGACCGAAAATCACTCACATACTGGCTAACCGATTCGCTGGTATATCAAAACGACACACTATTGATTGAGGTAAATTATTTGGCAACAGACACGCTTGACCAATTAGTTTCAAAAACAGATACCGTCAAATTCAATTATAAACGTCCCAAAGCACCGAAAGAGCCTCCAAAAGAGGTAAAAAAAGAGCCTAAAAAGAAGAAAGGCACACCGCTTGAGTCAGACACAGCCAATGTGGATTCGGTAGCAATTCGCTACTTGGATTTAAAAGTCTATCCGTCAGGCAGTTTGGATGTTTTAGACACCATCAAAATCACGTTTGAGGAGCCTGTTCGTCCGTTTGATTCGTTGGCGATACAAATCAGTCAAAAGGTTGATACGCTGTGGGAAAAGCGCGATTATCCGATTTGGCAGGACAGTCTGAATCCGCGCATCTATTACATCTATCACGAATGGTCGTATGGTGCTGAATATAAAATGGATATAGACTCGGCGGCGATTTTTGGCATCTATGATTTACCGGTAAAAAAAGCAGAAACAACATTTAAAGCGCAACCGGAGGAGTTCTATGCCCATTTATATGTAAAAACTTCGGGCATTGAGGGGACGGGGTTTGGCGAACTGCTCGATGGCGGCGGCAAAATGGTGCGCACAGCCCCGTTGCAGAACGGCGAATTGATTTTTGAAAATCTCAAGCCCGGCAAGTATTATTTGCGCTACATAGATGATGCAAACGACAATGGAGCGTGGGACACCGGCGATTATGCCACGCTCACGCAGCCGGAAGCCGTCTATTATTTTCCCCTCGAAATCGAATTGAAGGGCTATATGGAACTGGAGCAGTCGTGGAACGTCACGGAACTTCCGATAGATAGTCAAAAACCGGCTGTAATTATAAAAAACAAGCCGAAAGATAAACAACAAACACAAAAAGAGAGAAAAAATGAAAAGAAAAAGAGGTAGTTGTCATCCCGCAGTGACATTGTTTTTAAGTTTGTGCCTGTTCAGTATGGGGCACAGTGCATACGCCGAAGATTATGTTGATGACGAGATGCACTTTCAAAATGGGGAGGAGATGGATTTTGCCGTCAAATACAAATACGGCTTGGTTGTTATCACCGCAGCCACGGGGCAGCATACCATCAAAGCCGCCACCTATAGCGGTGCGTCGGCAATGCGGTCGATGTTCACTCTCAAAACGACTTCTTTTTTCAACAGTGTTTACAAAATACGCGACACGCTGACGTCTTATGCCCGCACGCCCGACCTTCAGCCCTTGTATTTCCATCGCATCGTGCATGAACCGGACTACCACTTTTATGAACGGATGACCACAAAAAAATTTAGCGATGAGCAGACACAGGTCTATTTGAAACGCGTTCGAGAGAAGCACGACCCTATGGATAGTGTCATGGTAGCCAACGCTGCCGGTTACGATATTCTGGGTGCAATAAATCTCTTTCGCACATTGGCTTATGACTCGTTGGCAATAGGAACGGCACGCAAAATCACTGTTTTCTTTGGTTTTGACCAAACAAATCTCGTCATTCGCTACACGGGAAAACACACAATTACAGTAGGAAAACACCGCTACAAGACCGTAAAACTCAATATCGACATTGTGAACATCAAAGAGGACGATAAAGCATTCACCACGTCAAAAGATGCCTTAGAAGTGTGGCTCAGCGACGACCCCAACCGCGTGCCCATCCGCATGAAAGCCAAGCTGAAATTTGGCGCAATAGAAGGCGAACTCACCGGCACAAAAAATTTGAAACACCCGTTTGCAGCGCAGTTCAATTGATGACAAAAAGGAATTTTTTTGTTACCTTTGCAGCAAAAAATCACACGTTATGGAAACAAAAACAGTTAAGCGATTGCCCTACGGCACCTCCAATTTCGGCAAATTGATTACCGAAAATTATGCGTATGTGGATAAGACACGGTTCGTTGAACAGCTTGAAAATGAGGCTAATCCGTATCAATTTTTCATCCGTCCGCGCAAGTTTGGCAAGAGTTTGTTCTTCTCCTTGCTTGAGCATTACTATGACATAAACCGAGCAGCGAATTTTGAAAAACTGTTCGGCGAACTGTATATCGGCAAGCATCCTACACCTAAAAAGAACGCTTATGCCGTGTTGAAATTCGACTTTTCGGGATTAGACACTTCCAACGAAGAGAGGTTTCGGACTTCTTTTTCCGGTAAAATACAAATGGCTGTTCGTCGATTCGTTGATGTTTATCGGAATCTTTTTCCCGATGCCGATAGTTTCATTCAACGCTTAGATGAGGGAAAACAGGGTATTTTGTCCATCCAGAGTGTCATTGACAAGATGGAACCGGCTGGCGTGAAAATTTTTGTCATCATCGACGAATACGACCACTTTGCCAACGACCTCATCGCGATGGGCAGTCAATTAGGCAAAGATGTTTACCACAACATGGTACACGCAAACGGACTTGTACGCGATTTTTACGAGGCTCTGAAGACAGGCACGAACACAGTTATTGACCGCATCTTCATCACCGGCATCTCGCCCGTGATGCTGGACGACCTCACGAGCGGGTTTAATATCGCCGTCAATCTCACGCTCGAACCACAATACAATGAGATGATGGGCTTCACACAGCAGGAGGTAGATGCTTTGATGCACGAAACGGGCGTTGACCCCAACTTTATCAATGTAGATATGAAAATGTATTACGATGGTTATCTTTTTCATAAAGACGGTGAGCATCGTGTATATAACCCGTCCATGATTCTCTATTTCTTCTACCAAATTTTAAGATCAAAAAAAGCCCCTGAAAATATCATTGACGACAACCTGAAAACGGATTACAACCGTTTGCGCCGTATGGTTCAAAACGAGGAAAACCGCAACACATTGATAGAAATTGTTCAAAACAATGGAATCGTGTCCGATGTTATCAGCAAATTTTCAATTGACCGATTGGAGGACACCAATTATTTTATATCGCTGCTTTTCTATATGGGATTGCTCACGGTGGATAAATATCAAGATGAGTCTCTTATCTTAAAAATTCCAAACTACTCTATTAGAACGGTTTATTGGGAGTATTTGGAACGGTTGACACTGGACTGGAACGAGAATGTTGTCATTGATGTGCGAGCACAAAGTGCTGCAGTCAGGGAATTGGCGCATCACGGTAATCTGCTCCCCTACATCGAATATGTGAGTCAAAACATTTTCAGCCGCCTGTCGAACCGCGACTTGCAACATTTCAATGAAAAACACATCAAAATCATGCTGCTCAACGGCTTGTTTCAGAGCAAGTTGTACGTGCCGCTCACCGAAAAAGAAGTGGAGAACGGCTATATCGACATTTTTTTGCAACGCAGCCCTCGACTTCCCGACATAAAATACGAATGGGTGTGGGAACTCAAGTATCTCAAAAAGGGCGATAGAAAAGCTTTGCATTCAGCAAGGAATGATGCCCGCGCGCAATTGGAGAAATACCGAAAGTCGCGTGAGTTTGCCGGTCGCGCCGATATGCGCTTCGCTTCGATTATTTTTATTGGCAAGGACAAGTTTGAGATTGAGGAATGATACAAATAAGAACAACCGCATCAAATTTATGACCACAAGGAAGACCGGCGACGGCAAAAAAAATGTCAACTATTTTGTCAGTTCAAAAATTATATCTACCTTTGCGCCGTTCTAATAAGAAACGTATGTACAGACAGTTTGCAGATATGACTTCGGTAACTTCTCGCCGCGCTAATAATCACGGCGTGCTGCAATATTCTGCCCCCCCCCCCGCTTCTCGAAAAAATTTATCTTGCAATAGCGAGCGTTTAAATGCCCTTTTTGGGCATGTTTTTGAGGCACCTAAAATGCCCCGTTTTTTGGCGTTGCTAAAAACGCCAAAAACGGGGCTTTTTTCGTATCCCATACTCAACATTATATATTTTTTATGTTGTCCCATCGGCATAACGGGGATAATGCGCAATGGTTTGAACGGGCGCAGAATAAATAAATACTGTTCCAAACGAATTTGTAAAGGTATTTTTTTGCCTTCCACCTTTGCAAAGAGTCAACAACGGGGGCAAAAATTTAATTTCTAAAAAAAAAATGAAAAGAAGTTATGTAAAATTCGCCCTCTTGGGCGCAGTAGTTGCGGCATCGTCCGCAATGTTCGTCGCTTGCGGCGACGATGACGCAGGCACTACGCCTGTAACCAGCATTACGCTGAAAGAAAAAACGCTGACGCTTGCCGTCGGCAAAGATTCCACGCTGACGGCAACGGTATCGCCCGCAGACGCTACCGACAAAACTGTAACGTGGACAAGTAGCGACGCCACTAAGGCTACTGTTAGCAGTAGCGGTAAGGTAACCGCCGTAGCCGTAGGCACCGCCAACATTATCGCCCAAGCAGGCGATAAAAAGGATACCTGTGCGGTGACAGTAAATCCTGCCGGCATTACTACCGATGCAGGCGTAGAAATTAACGGCGTTACATGGGCAACGGCCAATGTAGATGCCCCCGGCACCTTTGCTGCAAGCCCCACTGACCCCGGTAAATTCTATCAATGGAACAGGAAGAGGGCGTGGTCTGCAACAGGATGGGTAAGCGGTTGGGATGTCTCTGTTCCTACCGGCAGCACTTGGGAGGCAGCCAATGACCCATGTCCCGCAGGCTGGCGTTTACCTACAGAAGCAGAGTTAAATGCTCTAATTGACCCTACAAAAGTAACCTTCGAGCTAATTGGTCCCGGAAAATTTACCGATATAACTACTAGCACAGAACTTATCTTGCCCATAGCAGGCCGTCGAGATTTTACCGGTGAGACTCAGAATGAAAACACTGGCTTCTATTGGAGTAGTGACAGGGCTGACAATTATTCCTACTACTTGGACATCAGCCAGGGCTGGTTGGCTCCTTCTGCTTATGTTTCTACCCGCAACGGTGGAGAAGGTATGTTAGTTCGCTGCGTGGCACAATAGGTTTAACAAATCTCCTGCTGTGCATTCTGCACAGCGACATAGTGGATTGGGCGGCAAAGGTAATTGCCGTCCAATTTTTTTTAGGGCAAACGGGGTCATAACTCATAACTCATAACTATTTCGTATCTTTGCGGCTGAAAAATAAAAGTTATGGAAACAAAAACAGTTAAGCGATTGCCTTACGGCAATTCCAATTTTGAGAGCATTATGACCGAGAATTATGCTTATGTGGATAAGACTCGGTTTGTTGAACAACTTGAAAATGAGGCTAATAAGTATCAGTTTTTCATTCGCCCGCGCAAATTCGGCAAGAGCTTGTTCTTCTCTCTGCTCGAAAATTACTATGACCTAAACCGAGCAAAGGATTTTGACAAACTATTTGGCGAATTATACATCGGCAAGCATCCTACGCCAAAAAAGAACGCTTATGCCGTGTTGAAATTCAACTTTTCGGGATTAGACACTTCCAACGAAGACCGGTTTCGGGCTTCTTTTTCCGGTAAAATACAAAAGGCTGTTCGTCAGTTTGTTGCCCTTTATCGAAATCTTTTTCCCAATGCCGATAGTTTCATCCAACAGTTAACTGAGGAAAGTCCGAGTATTCAGTCTATTCAAGACGCTATTGACAAGGCGGAATTGGCTGACATAAAAATTTTTGTCATCATCGACGAATACGACCACTTTGCCAACGACCTCATCGCGATGGGAAGTCAATTAGGCAAAGATGTTTACCACAATATGGTACACGCAAACGGACTTGTACGCGATTTTTACGAGGCACTGAAAACGGGCACGAGCACAGTTGTTGACCGAATTTTCATCACAGGCATCTCGCCCGTGATGTTGGACGACCTCACGAGCGGGTTCAACATTGCCGTCAATCTCACGCTTGAGCCACAATACAATGAAATGATGGGCTTCACACCGCAAGAGGTGGAGGCTTTAATGTACGAAACGGGTGTTGACCCCAACTTTATCAATGTAGATATGGAAATGTATTATAATGGGTATCTTTTTCATAAAGACGGAGAGCATCGTGTGTATAACCCATCCATGATTCTCTATTTCTTCTACCAAATTTTAAAATCACAAAAAGCCCCTGAAAATATCATTGACGACAACCTGAAGACCGATTACAACCGTTTGCGCCGTATGGTTCAAAACGAAGAAAATCGCAATACTTTGATAGAAATTGTTCAAAACAATGGCATTATGTCTGATGTCATCAGCAAGTTTTCGATTGACCGCTTGGAAAACACCAAATATTTTATATCTCTGCTTTTCTATATGGGACTGCTCACGGTGGATAAATACCATGATGGTCAGTTATACTTAAAAATCCCCAATTATTCCATCCGAACCGTTTATTGGGAATATCTGGAGCAGTTGACTCTGGAATGGAACAAGGATGTGATGATTGATTTGCGAGAACAAAGTGCTGCGGTGTGGCAATTGGCTTATCCGGGCAATCTGCACCCCTACATCGAATATGTGAGCAAAAACATTTTCCGCCGCCTGTCAAATCGCGATTTGCAACACTTCAATGAAAAACACATCAAAATCATGCTACTCAACGGCTTGTTTCAGAGCAAATTGTACGTGCCACTCACCGAAAAAGAAGTGGAGAACGGCTATATCGACATTTTTTTGCAACGCAGCCCTCGACTTCCCGACATAAAATACGAATGGGTCTGGGAACTCAAATATCTCAAAAAGGGCGATAGAAAAGCGTTGCATTCAGCACGGAATGATGCCCGCGCACAATTGGAGAAATACCGAAACTCGCGCGAGTTTGCCGGTCGCGCCGATATGCGGTTTGCTTCGATTATTTTTATTGGTAAGGACAAGTTTGAGATTGGCTAAAAAAAATACACCCCGTAGGTCATCCTGACCTGCGGGGTGAAAAAAATGTGGTTTGAAAAAAGTCTTAAACTAACGCCACGTACACGTCAGTTTCGTTTTCGTGGAAGTACAATTTGTCTTCACGCGCCAGCCAACCGAGTGCTGCAAACACTCCTTTGTCAGTCAACTTAGTCAACTTTTTCAGTTCTTTCACGGACTTTTGTCCGTCTTCGCTCAATACTGCCCAGACGCGTCCTGCATCCGATCCAATTTTTTCTCTCATGACATAAATTATTATTGTTATTAACTCTATTTGTTATTTTCCGGAATAAATTTTATCCCATTTTTCGTAATTGGCGTTGTCTTTCAACGCATAATAGATGTTGCGCAACGCAAAAATAGCGTCAGAATCCTTGTCGTTGAGTTGATATGCTTTTTCAAAATAGGGGAGAGCCAGTCTAAAAGTGGCTTCTACCTCTTTCATCGCTTCGGCATATTTTTTGTTGTCGGTGATTTTATCCGCCTCTCCACGCTGTTCCACGCCCTTGTTGTAATACAATCGACCGAGGTGTGAAAGCGCATCGGCATAGTCGGGATTAATCGCCAACGCCTTTTCGATATTCACAATTGCCTGCGGAACATCGTTTTTCTTTTCATACACAAGTCCCAGCACATCATAGAATTGCGCATTTTGTCCATCCGCAGCAATGGCTTTATTCAAGTATTCAATCGCTTCATCAGAACGGTTGTTATTGATTTGAATGTTAATCAAATTCAATAAGAAATAGGATTCTGCCGGAAATTTTTCAGCACCAAGTTTCAGCGTACCTTCAAAAGAGACTGAATCACCTTTCTGGATGTATTCGCTGGCTAATTGCTTGTAAATTTCTATTTCCTGAAAGTGCAAATCCTTAATTTGGTCGTAAATAGCAATTGCTTTGTCGTGCTCGTGCAGCAACGAAGCCGACACGCCTGCATAATAGCGAATTTTCACCGCATTGGTGTCGGTAGCCAAATCATCTTTCATCGTTTTATCGCCTTCGAACATCGGTAAGGTAGGGATGTCGCCATAAAACTTGAAATTGTCGTACGCCTTCACGTAGTTTTCTCTCTCATAAAAATAGCTACCTGCATTGATGTAATACTGGCGATTGGCTTGCAAAATTCCTTTGATTTGCTTGCGAAACTTTGGCTTCACTTTCCCTTTTGCATCAGGCAGCTGGTCCAAGTCGTCAGCCTTCTTGAAGAATGCCGTACTAGCATCTAAAGCAGTGTACATCACATCTGCATTAACCTTGTCGTTTTGACCGATAAGTTGCTTTACGCGTTCCGCATCGAAAGCTTTGTTTTCCACATCGCCTGCAAGAAACCACGCTTCGGCACTATTTGCCGTTTCCGGGTTCTCCAAGGCACCTTTAATTTGGGTACGCAACTCTCCAAAATTGGGTTTTTCGTACTTCAAATCATTCTTCACTGTGCGCACAACCTTCTGCTGAGCAAAAGACGAAGTGCAAATCAGGCATACAGCCACTGTAATAAATGTTCTTTTCATTGTGTTCAAATATTTTAATTTTTAATTAATTTCTTCCCTTTTATCTATATTCGCAGCATCAACAACCTCATTATCAAACAATTCTGTTTGCACAACGTCCTCTTCTTCCGAAGCCACCTTGCAGACGGACGCTATGGCATCATCGCGCTTTGCCAAATTGATTAGGCGAACGCCCTGTGTAGCGCGTCCGATAATGTTCAGATTGGCAACCTTAATGCGGATGGTGATGCCTGACTTGTTGATAATCATCAAATCCTTGTCGTCGGTCACCGTTTTAATTGCCACGAGTGGTCCCGTCTTGTCGGTAATTTTCATGGTTTTCACACCCTTTCCACCGCGATTGGTGACACGGTATTCGTCCAATTCCGAGCGTTTGCCATAGCCTTTTTCGGATACCACTAATATATGCTCGGTGGGGTTTTTCACCACAATCATGCCTACCACTTCATCGCCTGCTGTCAGTTTTTGACCCCGCATACCGACTGAGTTACGCCCCACAGCGCGCACTTTTGCCTCGTTGAAGCGGATAGCTAAGCCTTTGCGGTTGGCTATGATGATTTCGTTTTTGCCGTTGGTCATCCGCACGTCAATCAATTTGTCACCATCACGCAGCTCTATGGCGTTCACACCATTTTGGCGTGGACGGGAATAGGCTTCGAGCTTTGTCTTTTTAATCACACCGTTTCTGGTGCAAAACACCAAGTAGTGCGATGACACAAACTCCTTATCGCTCAACTGTTTAACGCGAACAAAAGCATTCACATGGTCGTCTGCTTCAATGTTTAGCAAATTCTGTATGGCACGCCCTTTGGACGTTTTGGTGCCTTCGGGGATTTCATACACTTTCATCCAGAAACAGCGACCTTTTTCGGTGAAAAACATCATCGTGGCATGCATGCTTGCCGGATACATATATTCTACAAAGTCCTCATCGCGCGATTCGGCACCTTTCACGCCCACACCGCCGCGGTGTTGCGACTTAAATTCTGCCAGCGGTGTCCGTTTGATATAGCCCAAGTGCGAAATGGTGATAATCATTTCGTCATCCGCATAAAAATCCTCCGGATTCATATCTTCTGCGGCGTACACGATTTCTGTGCGGCGTTCATCACCAAATTTTTCGCGCACCTCCACCAACTCATCTTTAATGACACTCATCAATAAATCTTCGCTTTCCAAAATACTTTTTAAGTAGGTAATGGTTTTCATGATTTCATCGTATTCGGCACGCAGTTTGTCCTGTTCCAGACCTGTCAATTGCCCCAAACGCATCGCCACAATGGCTTTCGACTGTACTTCCGACAGGCTGAAGCGTTCCATCAGGCGAACAATTGCTTCGTTTTGGTTGGGCGATGCTTTGATAATCGCAATCACTTCGTCAATATTGTCTGAAGCAATAATTAGCCCCTCCAGGATGTGTGCGCGCTCTTCCGCTTTGCGCAAATCGAAAATTGTGCGGCGCGTCACCACGTCCACACGGTGTTCAACGAAGTATTTAATCATGTTTCGGAGGTTCAACGTGTAGGGACGACCCTTCACGAGCACCACATTATTGACACTGAACGACGACTGCAAAGCCGTCATCTTATACAATTTATTAAGCACCACATTGGCATTGGCATCTTTGCGCACGTCCACCACGATGCGCATCCCCTCGCGGTCGGATTCATCGTTGACATGCGAAATGCCTTCGAGTTTTTTCTCGTTGACTAATGCGGCAATGTGTTCTATCAGTTCTTTTTTATTGACATTGTAGGGAATTTCCGTAACAACAATTTTTTCGTGATGCGGAGCGGCTTCAATTTCGGCTTTCCCGCGCATAATAATACGCCCACGTCCGGTTTCAAAGGCATCACGCACACCCTGATAGCCATATATAGTGGCTCCGGTGGGAAAATCGGGAGCTTTGATGTGCTGCATCAGTCCGGCGGTGTCAATATCGCCCTTTGTGTCGATGTAGGCAATGATGCCGTTGATACATTCCGTGAGGTTGTGCGGCGGCATATTCGTTGCCATACCTACTGCAATACCGGAGCCGCCATTCATCAGCAAGTTAGGGATGCGCGTTGGCAAAACGGACGGTTCTTTCAGCGTATCATCAAAATTGAGTGTGAAATCCACCGTTTCTTTGTCGATGTCGCGCAACATTTCTTCCGCCAATTTGCTCAGTCGGGCTTCGGTATAACGCATGGCAGCCGGTTCATCGCCGTCAATGGAGCCGTAGTTACCTTGCCCATCCACCAGCGGGTAGCGCATTGCCCAATCCTGAGCCATCCGCACCATCGCCCCATACACGGAACTGTCGCCGTGGGGGTGATACTTTCCCAAAACTTCCCCCACGATACGGGCAGATTTTTTGTACGGCTGGTTGGAATGGTTGCCCAATTCATTCATTCCAAACAGCACGCGGCGGTGCACCGGCTTAAATCCATCGCGCACATCGGGCAACGCACGCGAAACAATCACAGACATGGAGTAGTCAATATACGCCGACTTCATCTGCTCTTCGATGTTCACCTGAATAATTCTATCCTGATTATCAACCATTTAACTATATATTACTTTATATATTTTCCTTTTTTCTAACGGACTGCAAAGGTAATCTTTTTTTTTGAGAGAACAAAATTTTTTATGAGAAAATTTAGTTTTTTTTCGTACCTTTGCGGCATCGTTGTAACAAAAACAATAAAAAATCATGGAGTATAATCAAAATTTGGTTTATCAGATTGGTATGACACTCGTCAAGGGTATCGGTACTGTCACCGCGAAGCAAATCATTGATACATTGGAAGATGTGTCGCAGTTATTCAAAGAAAAAGCACGACTTTTGGAGAAAATTCCGGGCATTTCGCATCGTGTCATGGCTGAAATTCATAACCAAGAGGTGCTGCAACGAGCCGAAAAAGAGGTGCAGTTTATTCAAAAAAACAACATTCAAGCCCTTTTTATTCAGGATGCAGACTATCCGCAGCGGCTGAAAGATTGTGTGGATGCCCCTGTGATGCTGTATTTTCGCGGAAATGCCAACCTGAACACTACAAAAATCATCAGTTTTGTAGGTACCCGCAACGCCACTGCGTATGGCAAGGAAATGGCAGAAAACATCATTGCAGATATTTCAAAGACCTACCCGGAAGCACTGATAGTGAGTGGATTAGCTTACGGAATAGACATTCAGGTACACCGTTCGGCACTCCGAAATGCGCTGCCAACGGTGGGCATTCTGGCGCATGGATTAGACCGAATTTATCCGCCCGTTCACCGAAGCGCAGCAGTCGAAATGCTAAATCAGGGTGGTCTGCTGACCGATTTTATGAGCGAAACCAATCCCGATAAGCAAAATTTCGTCAAGCGCAACCGCATCGTAGCGGGCATTTCAGACTGCACGGTAATCATAGAATCTGCGGAAAAAGGCGGTGCACTAATCACGGCAAGCATCGCAGACAGCTACAACAAAGATGTGTTCGCCTTGCCGGGCAGAGCAACGGATACCTATTCCGTTGGTTGCAACAAGCTGATAAAATACAAAAAGGCGGCTCTCATAACCTCGGCCGATGATATTTTTCGCGAAATGTGTTGGCAAGAACAACCCGACAATACCCCAAAAACCATTCAGCGCAGCCTGTTCATAGACCTGACTGAGGAAGAGCAGATAATCGTTGACCAGTTGGCGGGGAACGACGGCAAACAGCTGAATCAGCTATGTGTTACCTTGAATTTGCCCATCAGCAAATTGGCATCCGTGCTCTTTGAATTAGAAATGAAAGGAGTAGTGCGTTGCTTCGCAGGTGGCATCTATCGGTTGATTTAATATTTGTTGCAGCAGTTGTTTGGAAATTCAAAAAAAGTGGTACCTTTGTGGTATTATTTCAATAATGGAACAGGTATTATTCCAATAATGGAACAGGTATTATTTCAACAATGGAACAGGTATTATTTCAATAATGGAACAGGTATTATTTCAATAATGAAACAGGTATTATTTCAATAATGAAACAGGTATTATTTCAATAATGGAACAGGTATTATTTCAATAATTGAATAGGTATTATTTCGTAAATGTATATTGTAAATATTTGATTTTATGGCATATAATGAGAGATTAGTTGATGAAGAAATTGAGGAGCGTTTAGGCTTTTCAGGCGCGTTGATGATACGCGGTGCAAAGGGATGTGGAAAGACTTTTGCAGCCCAGCATCATGCGAAGAGTGTGTTATTCGTTGATACGGATTCGAATGTTCCCGGTTGGATGGCGGCAGATCCTGCACTGCTGCTTCGTGGAGAAGTGCCTCGCTTGCTTGACGAATGGCAGATTTATCCGGAACTTTTCAACCACGTCCGCAGAGAGGTAGATAATCGGCAGCATTCAGGGCAATTTATTCTTACAGGCTCTGCAACTCCTACTTTTGATGCAAAAATTCACTCCGGTGTTGGGCGATTTTCGATGTTGAAAATGAGACCGATGTCGCGTTTTGAGTTAGGGCTTTCAAATGGGCAGGTTTCGCTCAACAATTTAATCAACCGCAGAAAAATGCCTGATTTAAACGGTGTGGAAGAACGGCGTTACTCTATCCAAGAAGTTGTTGAGCAGTTGATTTTTGGTGGTTGGCCCGCTCTTTTAGGCAAAAGTTTGAAGTCGGCCATTCGCTTTTCCCGCGATTATGTGGTGCTGACAGCCGAAACTGATATTGTACGGGCTGACGGTGTGAAACGGGATCCGGCGAAAGTTTTGAGATTTATGCGGTCATTTGCGCGAAATATAGCTACACAAGCAGCTGTTTCAACGATGGTTGAGGATGTAAATGGTGCGGAAGGTACCTTGTCTGAAACCACCGCGTATTCGTATATAGAGTCCCTTGAAACCTTGATGATTATTGAAGATTTGCCCGCTTGGAACACGCATATCCGCTCGTCTATTGCCCTTAGGACTACCCCAAAACGCCATTTTGTGGACCCATCATTAGCAATTGGTGCATTAGAACTTTCTACTGATGATTTATTGAACGATATGAACACGGTTGGTTTTTTGTTTGAATCGTCTGTCGTCAGGGATTTGCGCGTTTATGCAGAAAAGATTGGAGCCAAAGTGAGTTTTTTCAGGGATGCCAAAGATAGAGAAATCGATGCCATTGTGCATAAGCCTGATGGCACATGGGCAGGTTTTGAAATCAAATTGGGCGACCGCAGAATAGATGAAGGTGCGCAGTCGTTGTTGAAAATCCACAATATTTTAGACTTCGGCAAGGTCAAAAAGCCGTCCTCCCTAAATGTAGTGACCAGTAGCGGTTTCCCCTATCAGCGCAAAGACGGTGTAAATGTGATTCCGATTTCTGTGCTTGGGTGTTAGTACCCTCCTGACTATGCCATAGCCGCTGACTTTGTCTGTTTAGGCTTTCCCAATCTTCCGATTTCATATTAAATTTTTCAACTGATGCCCCATTCGCTCTTTCTTTGTTCGCATATACGCCTCATTGTAGGGATTTGGGGCTATTTCGATGGGGACATTTTCAACTATTTCCAAGCCGTAGCCCTCCAAGCCTGCTTTTTTGGCAGGGTTGTTGGTGATTAGGCGGATTTTTGATACGCCTATTTCGCGCAGGATTTGTGCGCCTATGCCGTAGTCGCGCTCGTCTGATGCATGCCCGAGGTGCAGGTTGGCATCCACCGTGTCTAAACCTTCTTCTTGCAGTTTGTAGGCTTTCATTTTTTCCATAAAACCTATTCCTCTGCCCTCCTGACTGAGATAGACGACCACGCCACGACCCTCTTGTTCAATCATTTGCATGGATTTGTGCAATTGCTCGCCACATTCGCAACGCATGGATGCAAAAATGTCGCCGGTCATACAGCTGGAGTGCATCCGCACCAGAACCGGCTCGTCGGGCTTCCATTCGCCCTTCACCAAGGCGATGTGTTCCAATCCCGATGTTTTTTGACGAAACGGAATGAGTTTGAAATGTCCGTATTGCGTGGGCATATTCACTGCCTCGCCGCGTTCTATCAGCGATTCCTGTTTCAGACGGTAGGCAATCAACGCTTCAATAGATATGATTTTGATGTCGAATTTCTTGGCAACCTCAAATAATTGCGGCAAACGCGCCATGGTGCCGTCCGGATTGATGATTTCGATGAGCGCACCGGCAGGATACAGTCCTGCCAACCGCGCTAAATCAATGGTTGCCTCAGTATGCCCTGCTCGCCTCAAAACCCCGCGAGAACGTGCCCGCAGTGGGTTGACGTGCCCCGGACGACCTAAATCTTCGGGCTTTGTGGCAGGATTTGCCAACGCGAGAATGGTTTCCGCACGGTCAAACATTGACACCCCTGTGGTGCATCCGCCCCCCAATTTATCGACCGTGATGGTGAACGGCGTGTCATAAACCGACGTGTTTTTCGACACCTGCAATTCCAATTCCAATTCCGTGCAACGCTCCTCCGCGATGGGTGCACAGAGCAACCCGCGACCATACGTGAGCATAAAATTGACCTTTTCGGGCGTGATTTTTTCCGCCGCAATGATGAAATCGCCCTCATTTTCGCGGTCTTCATCGTCCACCACAATCAAAAGTTTTCCTTCGCGAAAATCCTCAATTGCCTCTTCTATCGTGTTTAATTTCATATCTGTTGTTTTTTGAGGTGCAAAGTTACAACAAAATCTACGAATTTCGTTTATTAAGTCGCAGGCGTGTCATTTTTTCTCTAAGGAATTGTCAATAAATAAAACTAACAATTAGGCATAATACAATAGTTCCATTCACTGTGAAAATCACTTCTTATTATCTTACATTTTGCCAATTCATCATCACTGATTTTTATTCACTAAAATTTCTATGTCCATTATATCTCCCATCAGTATTACTATAACGGGAAAAGTGCCGGTTTAGTATTTAAACTTCAGGAAGATTTGTCTTTTTTTGCGCAGTTTCCCTTTGTCGTAAAAAAAATATTCGTACCTTTGCGCGATTTTAAAATGGAAAATAAAGAAAAAAAGATGAATCCGATTGTTAAAACAATTCAACTGGGCGATGGACGTACCATTACCCTCGAAACCGGCAAGTTGGCTAAGCAGGCTGACGGCTCGGTGGTGTTGCGAATGGGCAACACGATGATGCTGGCGGTGGTGACTGCTGCCAAAGATGCGGTGCCGGGCACCGATTTTATGCCTTTGCAGGTAGAGTATAAGGAAAAGTATTCCTCGTTTGGACGCTTTCCGGGTGGTTTTTTGAAGCGCGAAGGGCGGGCTTCCGATTACGAAATCCTGACCGACCGCATTGTTGACCGCGTGTTGCGTCCGTTGTTTCCGGACGACTACCACGCGGAAGTGTTTGTTACCATCAACCTCTATTCCACTGATGGTGAGGATATTCCCGATGCGCTCACCGGTTTGGCGGCTTCGGCGGCTCTGGCGGCTTCGGATATTCCGTTCAACGGACCTATCTCTGAGGTGCGTGTGGCGCGTATCAACGGCAAATTCAAGATTAATCCCACGTTCAAGGAATTGGAAAAAGCCGATATGGACATCATGGTGGGTGCCACGATTGACAATATCATGATGGTGGAAGGCGAGATGAAGGAAGTGTCTGAAAAAGAACTGCTTGACGCTATCAAATTCGCTCACGAAACCATCAAAGTGATGTGTCAGGCACAAATCGAATTTGCGGAAGCGGCAGGCACCATCAAAAAACGCGAATATTGCCACGAAACCAACGACGAAGACCTGCGCAAGGATGTTCGCGCCAAATTGTACGACAAAGTGTACGCCGTAGCCACGTCCGGTCAGGGCAAGCAGGAACGCAGCGAGGCTTTTCACAACATTGTAGATGAATACAAAGCCACGTTCTCCGAAGAAGACTTGGCAGCAAAAGGTGCGCTGATTAGCAAATATTACCACGATGTGGAAAAAGAGGCGATGCGCCGCTGCATTTTGGACGAGGGCAAACGCTTGGACGGTCGCAAAACGACTGAAATTCGCCCGATATGGTCGGAAGTGGATTTCATAAAGGGTCCTCACGGCTCGGCACTCTTCACACGTGGAGAAACACAAGCGTTGGCAACCGTCACGCTGGGTACTAAGGATGATGAAAAATTGATTGACGATGTGCTGAATTACAGCAAAGAACGCTTCTTGCTGCACTACAATTTCCCGCCATTCGCCACCGGCGAAGCACGCCCACAACGGGGTGTTGGTCGCCGCGAAATCGGGCACGGAAACTTGGCGCATCGTGCCCTGAAGCCGATGTTGCCCGACGAATTTCCGTATGTAGTTCGCATCGTTTCCGATATTTTGGAATCCAACGGCTCGTCGTCTATGGCAACGGTTTGCGCCGGCACGCTGGCATTGATGGATGCCGGTGTGCAAATGAAAAGACCCGTTTCAGGTATTGCCATGGGGCTTATTTCTGAAAATAAGGGTAAAAACTACGCCGTGCTGAGCGATATTTTGGGCGACGAAGACCACTTAGGCGATATGGATTTCAAAGTGACCGGCACGCGCAACGGCATCACCGCCACGCAAATGGACATTAAGGTGGACGGACTGTCGTACGAAATTCTCGAAAACGCATTGGCACAAGCCAAACAGGGGCGCGAACACATCCTCGGCAAAATTTTGGAAACCATGCCGCAACCTCGTCCCGACCTGAAAGACCACGCACCACGCATCGAAATGCTTACTATCCCGAAAGAATTTATCGGTGCCGTCATCGGACCGGGCGGCAAAATCATTCAGGCAATACAGGAAGAAACGGGCACCACGATTGCAATTGAAGAAAAAGACAACCTTGGTTATGTGGAAGTGGCAGCCGTCAACCGGAAGTCAATTGATGCTGCCATGGCGAAACTGAGAGCCATCGTGATGGTGCCCGAAATTGGCAATGTTTACGACGGAAAAGTGCGCTCCATTATGCCTTACGGTGCATTCATCGAAATTCTACCGGGCAGAGACGGCTTGCTGCACATCTCCGAAGTGGATTGGGCGCACCTCCAAAGCGTGGAAGAAGCAGGCATCCGAGAGGGCGACACCATCCAAGTGAAGTTGATGGACATCGACCCGAAGAGTGGCAAGTTGAAACTTTCGCGCAAGGTGCTGATGCCACGGCCTGAGAGGCAATGATTTTATGTGTAGCGAACGCCTGCTGATGTGATGTTGGCAGGCGTTTGTTTTTAATTTTGATGTTATTTTTATCGTGTGAACTCTTGACCTATGCCAAACTCGCAACTCTTTTTACAAATTTTGCGGGTGCAGTAATAGCCCTTTTTGTTTGCAATCTGTTTTGGTGAGCATTTTTCATTTCATAATCATGAAATTTCACCGTATTCACCAAAACAGGTTGTTTTACGAAAAAGTGTTCCTCTTCATACGCAACGACCAAATCAGTGAGAGCATCTAACTCAATGTAATGTGTGTCTGTCTTGTCCGTATTGTCATCCACAATTTCTACAAGTTCATCAATGCGTTGCATGACAACTTCATATTCCATTTCATTCATTATTTTTCGCATATCTGTATCTTTTAAATTTTTGAACAATCTTGTATTTTACTGTATTCTGTATGGGTCCCAAAAAATCGAATGTACACGATTTTAGGCTCAAATAATATCAATGCAATCAATCGGTACAAATTCCCTCTTATGTTGAACACATGCCTTTTACCGCCAACATTATCAATACTATTAAATGTGGCTTTTGCATCGGCAAAACAATGCCAATCACTTTGCTTTGTTTTTTCGTACCAATCATCTAACGCATTTTTTGCATCCGGATAGGTTGACGAATATTCAGCAATTCGCTTTCGGGTTATTACTCTCATTTGTTTGTATTTTTATGGCGACAAAGGTACGAAACTTTTTTGTATTGGCAATTTTGTCTGAATCAGGATTTTCAGGATTAAAGGATTGACAGGATTATCAAATAATTCTGCCAATCCTTTTGTCTGAACTTTGATTTTCGTGTGATTTCAGTGATTTTTATGATTGTTTTGAATCATACAAATCAATTTTTATAACTTAGTTGCGCAAGACATCCTGCGAACAATTTCCTCTGCCACAAGTCGATGACCGATATACGACCAATGGGTGTCATTAATCTTATACACATCCAGGCAGCCCTCTCGCACCTTGGGTTGCAGCAGGTCTTTGGTATTTAAAAACCAATTTTCTTGGGATAAATCGCTGAAATAGTCCAGTGTGTGATTTTCGGGATAAGGATTGTTGACAATAAATTCGCTGTACACGTCATACTTATCTGCGGCAACAACGTATATCAAACAAACCCCCTTTTCGGCAAATTTTTCGTGTAGCCGGATTAAATTGGCTTTGGCTTGCTCAATTTCATGGGGCTGGTAGCGTGCAAAATTCAAATCATCTTGGTAAAAATATAATTTGTTGCCGCGCTCTTTCTGTGAAAAAGCATTTATGCCAAGTTGTGCTTCTTTTACCTTAGTCCAGCCTATCTTTAACTTCACCCAGTTGGATATTCTGCCGAAGTTAAAAGCTCTATAACCAATGGTGTCGCCATCCGCAATTGGGCGTTTTGCAAAAGAATTTTCGGTTACTTCGCCCTTGCTTGATATTTTATCAAAATCCAAATGCAGCAAAGCATCGATGAGATGTCTTTCAACACGCTGAATAACAACAAATTTTGTTTTTTTAGCATCAAAGAAGCCTGCGTTTAGAAGCCCAACAGCAAGCCTAGCAGCATCAACACCACTTTTTCTAACATTTAATACGGAGTCACCTAATATATGTCCTATATAGTTTTGGTATCCGGCTATTTCTGCGTCGCTGAACGAATCGCCAAACGAAAAAATTGTATAGTTCCGATAATTTTTATCATTCGTATAATTGACTGTGTAATTATTTGAAAGATAATTGTTTATCAAGGTTCTCCCATAATCTCTGTCAAAAGGAATTTCTCCCATACGACCCAAATCGCCCGTCATATAGTTGAATTGGAAAAAGATGTAACAGTACGCAAAAAGTCCATACAATGGCAGTGCAAAAACTAACGATAGTAACAGAAATTTTTTCATAACTTTCTAAAATTGAAAATAAATAAATGATGATTGTTGCTCTCCAAACAGAATAATCAAGACAATTATTGCATAGTAGAAAGCAAAGCGGGTCGCACGATTTTTAATGGGTATTTTTTCAAAGGCATATTGATTGTGCCGCCCGAACCATTCCAACAGCATAAAAACGGCGATGAGCGCAAGTGTCATTTTTGCATTTTTGATATGAGGCATTGTGAACAATGACGAAGAAAACAACTCCGAAATATACTCCCAAGCATGCGACATATTCTCCGCCCGAAACAATATCCACCCAAACACCACCAATCCAAACGTAAGTGCCATTTGAAATATTTCTTTTAGACTTGGCAAAAGCCGCCCCTCGGCTACTGTATCGGCATATTTTCGATTTTTGCCCAACAAAATAACCGGCAAAAACAGCACGGCGTGATAGGCTCCCCAACAAACAAACGTCCAATTGGCACCATGCCAAAAGCCGCTTACAAGGAAGATAATGAATGTGTTACGCACAATTTGCCATTTTGTGCCGCGACTGCCGCCTAACGGAATGTACAAATAATCGCGAAACCAAGTATTGAGCGAAATATGCCACCGCCGCCAAAATTCGGCTATGTCGCGCGAAAAATAGGGAAATCTGAAGTTTTGCAAAAACTTGAATCCCAGCAATTTGCCTATTCCTAATGCCATATCGGAATAGCCGGAAAAATCGCCGTAAATCTGAAACGTGAAGAAAATCGCACCCAAAAGTAGCGTACTGCCCGAATAAGCAGCCGAATTATTGAAAATTTCATTGGCAATTGAGGCGCAATTGTCGGCGATAACCATCTTTTTGAACAGCCCCCAAAGAATTTGCCGCATCCCAATCAGCCGCCAAAGCATAATCAAACGTTCGGCGTTTGTAAATCTGTGGCAGCAAATTAGTTGCCCGCTCAATCGGTCCCGCCATTGCCAGCGGGAAGATGCTCACAAACAGGAAAAACGACACCACATCGCGTGTCGGCTCAAATTTTCGCCGATAAATATCTATCGTATAGCTCAATGTGTGGAAAGTGTAAAAACTGATTCCGACAGGCAAAATCAAGTGTAAAGTATTGGCTTGCAGATGAATACCAAGCATACTGAACGCATCTATAAAAGAAGTTACGAAGAAATCATAGTACTTGAACACACCCAGCACCCCAAACGAAACTAAGCAGCAGACTATCAAAATCAGCCGTCGCCGCTTTTGTGCATCGGTTTTCATCATTAACACGCCTGCCAAATAGTTGGTGATAGAACAGAGCAACACCAGCGACAGGTAACGCCAATCCCACCAGCCGTAGAAAAAATAGTTGGCAGCAAGCAAAAACACATTTTGCGTCTTGACGTTTTTGGATATAGCCCAGTACAGCAAGAATACGATGGGCAGGAATATCCCGAAAGCAATTGAGTTGAATAACATATCGTTTAAAAGTTTGTGCCCCAAACTCTTAAACTCCATCAGCAAACTAAAAGCGTAAAACTGCTCGCGATTGCTTATTTACATATTCTGGCTCTGGTAAACCGTTTCGCTCAAATAAGCCCGAACAATTCACGCACCAGCGCGAACCTTCGCAACTTATTCTCGAGCAAAATTTACCAGATTTTGAATATGCGAGAATAAGAGCTAAAAGCCCCTGTTATAATTTCCAATTTTAAAAATCATATCTTGTTTGCATCAATAATCAATGCTCACAAAATTGCGGCAAAGGTACAGCAATTCAGCCATTAAAAAATAATCACGCGCATTCAATCCCCCTCCCAGACAGCAGACAAAGCTACCGCCCTCTCGTCAAGTTATGCGAAAGCAAAATAGTTGATAGCATGTCTTACATTAGTGTCTATGTTGTTTATTTATTGTGTTTTATGAATTTCATGCCTTGAATTCGGGAGCAAAACATCTCCGCCACGGTTTTTATGCCGTAAGAGGTTGATATCATGATGGTTGCGGTATGATTTGAGAGCCATCGTATGGGCTAACAAAAATCATGTAGGCGACCAGATTTTGCCAAATGTTGCGGATTGTTTCTTTAGAGTGCTCTTTGAGCATCTCTACGACCACATTGCTGTGTTCAACGAATT